>CAJBJW010000242.1 GCA_903953455.1 uncultured Pseudomonadota bacterium
ATTCACTGCAAATTGATTTAGTCATCACGCCAGACGCACTAATCAATGAGCCTGAGCAAGCGGTGAAAAGTGACGGCAGTGCTTATAGAGTCTTTACGGCGTTTTATAACAATGCGCGTCACTTTGGTGTTGCATCGCCTGCGCCATTAGCGAGCGGTACATTTTTAACCGTTGAGTCAACGGCTAATTTGGACGCGTTCGCGCAAATGTGGAGTGCTCAACATAGCCTCATTGAAGGCGGACGAACGCAAGCACTTAAGCAATTAGCCACCATACATCGATGTGTTGATTATACAAAAACGCGTGATTTTCCCGCGTTGCAGAGTACCAGTCATTTTTCAGCCCATTTGAAGTTTGGAACACTTTCTGTGCGTGAAGTATTTAGCGGTATTGCTCAAGTGTTAGAGCTAGATCATCCCTTACTTCGTCAGCTATATTGGCGGGATTTTATGACGCACATTGCGTATCATTTTCCCCATGTGTTTGGTCACGCGTTTATCGAGAAATTTGACCGTTTACCGTGGGAAAATAATCGGGATTATTTCGACGCGTGGACGCAAGGCAGAACAGGATTTCCCATTGTTGACGCGGGGATGCGCGAATTGAACGAAACGGGCTTTATGCACAATCGTGTGCGAATGATTGTCGCGTCGTTTTTAACAAAAGATTTGCGTATTAGTTGGCGATGGGGTGAGCGCTATTTTGCACAACATTTAATAGATTACGATCCTTGTTTAAATAATGGCAATTGGCAGTGGGCAGCGTCAACAGGATGCGATGCACAGCCGTATTTTCGTATTTTCAATCCATGGCTGCAGCAACAAAAATTTGATGCCAATGGCGAATACATTTATCGATGGGTGCCTGAACTGCGCGGTGTTCCCTTAAAAACGATTCATCAATGGGATAAAAAACATGCGGGAAATTTTTACCCTGCGCCCATTGTCGATCATTCCAAAGAATCACAAATAACCAAAGCATTTTTTAAAAATGCAGACTAATCATTTTTATTTTTACACTGAGATTTTAGAGCTAACATGACAGACGTACACGATAACCATCAAGACGAACAAGAACAAATTCGCCAACGCCGTGAAAAATTAACGGCGTTGCGTGAAGAAACCATTGCGTTTCCAACCGATTTTCGACGTGATGTCGTCGTCGCAGAGTTGCTTGCAAAATACGATGAAAAGTCTAAAGAAGAACTCGAAGAGGCGCATTTGCGCGTCAAAATTGCTGGACGTATGATGACTCGTCGTATTATGGGTAAAGCGAGTTTTAGTCATTTGCAAGATATGTCTGGTCAGCTGCAAATTTATGTTGCCCGTGATAATTTGCCTGAAGGTGTGTACAACGATCAATTCAAAAAATGGGATATCGGTGATATTTTAGGCGCAGAAGGGGTGCTCTTTAAAACACAAACCGGTGAGCTGAGTATCAAAGTTGACGTTATTCGTTTATTAACCAAAGCGCTCCGCCCATTGCCCGAAAAATTTCATGGCATTGCCGATCAAGAAATTAAATACCGTCAACGTTATTTAGATTTGATTATGAGTCAGCAATCACGCAATACCTTTTTGATTCGCTCAAAAATTGTGGCGTATATTCGCAATTTCCTCACGCAACGCGCGTTTTTGGAAGTGGAAACACCCATGATGCAGGTGATACCTGGGGGAGCAACAGCGCGTCCATTCACCACGCATCACAACGCACTGGATATGGATATGTTCTTGCGTATCGCGCCAGAACTTTATTTAAAACGTCTTGTTGTGGGTGGTTTTGAGCGCGTGTTTGAAATTAACCGCAATTTTAGAAACGAAGGTTTATCAACACGCCATAATCCAGAATTTACGATGCTCGAATTTTACCAAGCTTACGCCGAGTATCATGAATTAATGGATTTAACGGAAGAAATGCTTCGCGGTATTGCACAAGAAGTGGTGGGTAAAACGGTGGTTTCTTATCAAGGTGAAGAATACGATTTTGGTAAACCGTTTACGCGCATGAGCGTATTTGATTCGATTTTACATTTTAATCCTGATTTAACAGCAGACAATATTTCCACGCGCGAAGCGGCGGTGAAAGTCGCAGAAAATTTAAAAATTCCCGTTAAAGACGGATACGGTTTAGGTAAAATCCAAATTGAAATTTTCGAGAAAACCGTTGAAAGTCGCTTGATGCACCCCACTTTTATTACAGCGTATCCTGTCGAAGTATCGCCATTAGCAAGACGCAATGATAATGATCCACATGTGACTGATCGTTTTGAATTTTTTGTAGGCGGACGTGAAATTGCGAATGGTTTTACAGAGTTAAATGACGCAGAAGATCAAGCGGCGCGTTTTCAACAGCAAGTAAATGAAAAAGAAGCGGGCGATGATGAAGCGATGCACTTTGATGCGGATTATATTGTTGCACTTGAGCATGGTATGCCGCCCACAGCAGGTGAGGGCATCGGTATTGACCGTTTAGTGATGCTATTTACGGACTCGCCATCGATTCGTGATGTTCTATTATTTCCACACATGCGACCGAAGTAAGATAAATGAACGCTTGGGAGATCGGCTGTTATGATTTATTTTGATAATAATGCCACAACACCGCTTGACGAGCGTGTGCTAGATGCCATGATGCCTTTTTTGAAAACGATGTACGGTAATCCATCTAGCGTTCATCGACTTGGGCGTATTGCCAAAAGTGCCGTTGAAAGTGCCCGCGAGCAGGTGGCTGCATTAGTTGATGCGCCGCCTGCACAGATTATTTTTACCAGTGGTGGGACAGAAGCGAATAATCTGGCGTTAAATAGTGCCTTGGTGATGGAAAAAATAGCGATAGGCGCAACAGAGCACCCTTGCGTGTTTGAAGCGGCTAAACGCTGGCAAAAGCAAGGCAAAGCGCTTGATATTATTCCGGTTAATTCGGTGGGAATTATTGAAGAAGACACGATTGAAAAGTTGATTTATTCGCGTCCCGATATTGTTTCGATCATGCTTGCCAATAATGAAACGGGAACCATACAAGCGATTCAAGACATTGCCGCAAAATTAACACCACATGGTATTTGTGTGCATAGTGATGCAGTGCAAGCACTGGGTAAAATGCCTGTCTCATTTAGACAACTTGGTGTGCACTTATTATCCATTTCAAGTCATAAAATTTATGGCCCTAAAGGTTGCGGTGCATTGATTTTTGATAAATCAACCCCACCTCATGCCTTAATTGTTGGTGGTGGACAAGAGCAAGATTTGCGCTCAGGTACTGAAAATGTAGCCGTTATTGTCGGTTTTGGCAAGGCGGCTGAACTCGCTAAGCGTGAGTTAAATGAAAGACACTTCGCTGTTGTTAATTATTATCCCGTTTAAATATCTTAAATTGGGCAACACAGTTTCTTTTTGATACACCACAACAATTTGTTCCGCCGCTTGCAGCTTGTCTAAATTTTCAATGTGTTGTGTACCTTCAAGCTTATAACTAAAAGAGTTGTTGTCAGTCACAGTCACACTCATGCCGGGGTACACACCTTCTTGCGCTGCTGCGCGAGTAGCAGCCATTACTCGTTTTGTAACTTGCGCAACAGCTTCCTTCGTGGGGTCAGGACGGAAATAC
>CAJBJW010000243.1 GCA_903953455.1 uncultured Pseudomonadota bacterium
ACGGTCAGAGAATGGTTAGGTACATTACGGATAGCTGATTTCCTGAAGAGTCGCCCCTAATGTCCGCAATCATAAAAACCGTTAATTGAACGGTCAGAGATGGTTAGGAACATTTGAAATAATGGACATTCCAAACAATTAGACCGCGAAAACTCAACTTTTTGATACTTAAATTACCAGCAATACTTGCCCCAAGCATTCCATATTCATCAATTTTTATACGCCCTCATTTCAAAATCATAAATACGAAATTGAAGAATTAGGAGCATAACAATGCCTAACAGCAATTTCGCCAAAACGTCGTTAACGATAATCCCGCGCATTATCCGAATACGCGATGCACCCTTCTACCTAGGAATGGATAAAAACCGATTTAACAAAGAAGTTCGCCCGCATGTACCCGAAATCAAAATCGGCACGCAGGGCGTTGCATTCGATAGACTTGACTTAGATGCGTGGTTCGACGACTATAAAAGTCGCGTAGGTAGTCCCGCATCTCAAAAACAGGAGAAACTCTCATGTCCAAAAAGACCCCGGGCCTTACCAAAAGAAACGACATCTGGCACATCAACAAAGTCATCAAAGGAAAAAGACTTTATGAAAGTACTGGCACAAGTAACCTCGAAGAAGCGGAACGCTACTTAGCCAAACGCATCAACGAGTTTCGTGGGCAATTGATTTATGGTGAACGCAAATCTTATACGTTCATCGAAGCAGCGACGAAATACTTGAAAGAAGTACAAAAGAAGAGTCTTGACCGCGATGCAGTCACGTTGAAAGCTGTGATGCCGTATATTGGAGAATTAGAACTCGAACGGATTCATATGGGAACATTGGAAAAATTCATTGCTGATCGACAATCAGCAGGGATCTCTAATGGGACCCTTAATCGTGATTTAGCTATTATTAGCCGTGTGATGGTCTTAGCTTCACGACTGTGGCGCGATGAATTTGGTAATTCTTGGCTGCAAGAGGCGCCTTTGTTGCCGTTGTTAAAGACCAATAATCGTAAACCTTATCCGATTAATGAAGAGGAACAAGAACGTCTTATTTCTGAACTTCCCGATCATTTAAAAGAAATGGTAATTTTTGCACTCAATACGGGCTGTCGTGAAACAGAAATCACGCGACTGCGTTGGGATGAAGAAAATCGAGAATTGGGTATTTTCACTTTAGCGGGTGAACGCTGCAAGAATGGGGAAGATAGAATTGTGCCCCTCAATAGCATTGCCAAGGCAATTATTGATGCACAGCGCGGTAAGCACAACGAATACGTGTTTACCTACAAAGGCCAACCCGTTCAGCGTATCAATGGGCATGCATGGACTAAGGCGCGAGAAAGAGCCGGATTGAAGAAATGTCGTATTCATGATTTGCGACATACGTTCGGCAGACGATTAAGAGCAGCAGAAGTGAGTTTTGAAAATAGACAAGATCTGCTGGGGCATAAATCGAATAGAATTACCGATCATTATTGCCGTGCTGAAATCGCCCAATTGCACGAAGCAGTTGAAAAGATAAGTCGCGTAAATCTCGCGTAAGCAAAATTTAGGGCAAAAAAAAAGACTTCACAATTACTTGTAAGTCTTTGATTTGCATATCTTATCTTGGTGGGTCGTGCGCGATTCGAACGCGCGACCATCGCATTAAAAGACCGATTCATATTTTATTTTTACCAACAAAATCAATGTTTTGCATTCTGCTATTCAAGTCATTATGAGTCTCACAAAGCCCTAAAATGCTACACCGATATTTCAGAAAAGCACATTTTGCGCACATAAGAAACATGGCTAATTCAATTTTTACTATGAGCTCAATCCTAATGAAAATGAGTATACCCTTTTGGATTGCTTAGGCTTATAATTATGCTATGAACAAAGTACACGATAGTAGCTACAAATTCCTCTTTTCCAATCCTGAATTTGTCCGTGATTTAGTCATGGGATTTATTCCTGATGATTGGCTTCACACCCTTGACTACGAAACCCTCGAGAAAGTTCCGGGATCCTATATCACCGATGATTTCAAACAACGTGAGGATGATATCGTTTGGCGCGTTAAAGTGGGTGGTGAGTGGGTTTATTTG
>CAJBJW010000244.1 GCA_903953455.1 uncultured Pseudomonadota bacterium
GTTTGACAATGGCTGACGGCCAAAGCACTTTTACGCCTGCACGTGATTTAGCAAAAGTCGATCAAGGTATTCGTGGGTATGTGGATAATGGATTAGGCATGCGTCAAATGCCCGGAGTGAAAAATCCTTATGTTGCGAATGATCCACAAAATTTTGATTACAATGTCAATCAACAATCTTTCGTTGCGCAATTTATTCCCGCCAGCGATATTGATGACAAAGGCAGAGCCAATCCCTATCCGCTAATGCGCGTCGAAGCAAAAATCGGAAATGAAGTCGTCGCAAAAACGGACGCTGTTTTCACTACTGCCTCTGAAACACGCTGCCGCGAATGTCACGCAGCGGGAAAAATTGCAGGTGATGAAAATGTCTGGCGTATGCCCGTCACCACTGATGAATTAGTTGCCCCCGATGGTAAACCCGGCCCTGCTACAGGTGCGGGGAATTTTGATCCGGGTGTCGATCCAATGAAACCGTGGCCACCTGCGATACATAACAAGTTTGACGATAAAATTGACGGCAACGACAAATTCACCAATCTAGCGCCCTATATCAACGATAAAACCAGTCCGTTTTATGTTGAGCGCGATCAAAATAATTTACGTAAAGATCGCGTTAAAGCGTCTCGCTGGGTGAAAGTGGATGCCAATGGCAAACCCACAAGTGAAACCAATCCAACCAAACCAGCCAATGCAGACGCCAGTTGGCACCTTCAAGTACAACTCAATTTCCGCTCACCTGAAGAAGAAGGCGGTAACTCTTGGGTTGAACAAGAAAAAGCGGCGACATTCAACACGCTAGTCATGCACGACTACATGGTGTATTACGGACCAGCGCCTGCTGCAGGTGCAAAATGGCCAGCAGCTTACTCCTCACAGTTGGCGGATAACTATGCTGACGACAAAGGTAAATCGCGTGCACAACCCCAATATTTCTGCTCTGGGCATCACCAAAGTGCACTAAAATGGGATGTGGGCGTTGGCGCAAAAGCATTCCAAACCAACCGCTCAGATTACTCTAAAGCCTTCCACGCTTTCCACGGTAAGATGCAAGTGTATAAAGCGGACGTCAGCGCAGCAGTGAGCGCAGACGGCTTACCCCATAAAAAAGGGGATTTGATTCGTGATGAACGTGGCCATCCAAAAATGCTTGGTGGTCGTGGTTGGGATTCACAACACAATGATGACAATGGTGTGCCATTAAAGGCGGATCCAACGACGGGTAAATTCACTGTTAAAACAACTCAGTCTTATGACACCAAGAAAAACAACTGGCGTCCTGACTTATTCCCTGCGGATAAAAATGGTGAGCCGCTTGTAAAAGTGGGTGAAAACATCCCTGTTGAAGAAAACTGCGTGAAATGCCACACAGGACCAACCGAAAAAAGTTACCGCGACATTCATCATACAGCCGGTTTGAAATGTGATAACTGTCATGGTGATATGCTTGCTGTAGGTAATGTATATCCAAACAAAGATTACAATTCAAACTTAAGTGGTGGTGGCGCTTATACAGGCGACTCCATTAATTTCCGTCGTCCTTGGCTAGACAACCCAGATTGCGGCTCATGTCACATGGGTGATGGCAATATGGGCAAAGGTGACAAAGAAGCGTTTAGTGCTGGCGTTATGCGCAATGGCTGGGATCCTGCTGATAAAGCGCAACGCTCACGTGATCCTGTCAATGCACGTTTTGCGGTGATGCCTTCATTTGAAAAACGTCCCGAAAAAGAAACCGTTAATGGGGCAACAGCGTATGTTCCAAGACCTGTTTCACAAACACTCTATCGCAAAAGCGGTGATGTTCATGGCTCAGGTGCTAATGGTACGTTGACTTGTTCAACCTGTCATGGCGGTTCACACGCGCTTTGGCCAAACCAAGACCCTAACGCTAACGACAACCAAACAGCTAAACAACTGCAAGGCTACGACGGTAATATTGCAGAATGTTCTGTTTGTCACGTTAAAGACGATTTCAAAACCGGTCTTGTCGCAACCGATGGCGGTAGCAGTGGATTAGGGGTTGGACAAGGTGTGCGTGATGGAACTGTCGTTGATTCAAGTAGCGCTAAAGCGTATCTCGCAGGTCCACATGGTATGCACCCTGTTGGCGATGAATCATGGTACAAAAATGCTGACGGTGCCGCTGCAAATACGGCAAAAGATGCAAGCAAGAAATTCAACGGCGGTTGGCATAATGACTTTGCGAAAAAAGCAGGCCCTGATGGTGAAGATCAATGCGCAGCTTGTCATGGCGCAGATCACAAAGGCACCCGTTTATCCAAAACATTAACCGATCGTACCTTGATGAATGCAAAAGGGGCGCCGGTAAAAGTCATCAAAGGCCAAGTGATTGGTTGTGATTTATGTCACACCCTTGCAAAAAGTTTCACTGATAGTCCCAAAGGTGAAGCAAAATTGCATGCGCCACCTAAACCCCAAACTTTTAGTTTAGAAGCAACACCTGCAACGGGTGGCACAACGACCGGCACTACCGGTGGTATGGGCGGAATGGGTGGAATGAACATGGGAGGAGGAACAACGACAACTCCCACTACAACACCTCCAACGATGAGTCATTAGATAGTTTGACTAAAGCGCGGTGCAATGCCGCGCTTTTTCTACTGTAGAGAAAAATTGCGCAAAACCTGCTTTAGGCATGGAAATCAGAAATTTATGATCCAAGAGAACTCACTAAACAGGTGTTAAATATATGCGAACTGACGTTAGACACTTGATGGTGATAAACACGAGTTGCTATGACGCGATTTAATTTGGCATGGCGTATCAACTAAACCTCAACATCAATGCGTCATTTCACACATTATTTAAAAATAATAGGTCAAATGAAACATTTTAATAATAAAGGTATTTAATGGTCGCCTCTAAACTTAACCAATTTAACCCATATTTACTATCAAATTCTTTGTTGAATTGAATAGATAATAATATGATTTATTTGGTTTTTTTATATTTAAGCACTGTTAAATAGCATATATGCATCCTAATTCCTTAAGTCTTTAAACATGCGGTATAAGAATTGCATTATTTAATATATGGATAAATTTTCAACAATCATTACGCTCTCACCCCTTGTGAATTCACGTATTCGCCAAGCAAAACTCGTTGCAGGAACGGATATGACGGTGCTTTTAAAAGGCGATACAGGAACAGGCAAAGAGGTTTTTGCGCAAGCAATTCAACAAAGCAGTAAGCGGGCAAACACGGTTTTTTTAAAATTAAATTGTGCAGCTTTGTCTGAAAATTTGATTGAGTCAGAATTATTTGGTCACAAAAAAGGATCCTTTACAGACGCGAATCATGACACAATAGGTCTATTGAAATCAGCAGATGGTGGTACGCTTTTTTTAGATGAAATTAATTCCTTACCTATTTCCATCCAAAGTAAATTACTGCATTTTTTAGATTCAGGTGAATTTTTATCTGTCGGCGAAGTTATTCCCCATAAAGTGGACGTACGCATTATTGCAGCCACTAATTTCGATTTGACCACGTTAATTTCCGCTAAACAATTTCGTTCAGATTTATATTTTCGCTTGAACGCTTTTCCGATTGATCTACCCTGTTTAGTGGA
>CAJBJW010000245.1 GCA_903953455.1 uncultured Pseudomonadota bacterium
CCCACTAAACAAGATGCGTTATTTAAAATTCTTCTTTATCCGCTGCTTGTTCAAATTATTGTGTTTGGAACACCTACGCATTTCTCAAAAATAAAAACACTGTTTCACCATCCTCAATTAAGCTACTTGGGACGCATTTCGTATTCTGTGTATTTGTGGCAAGAATTGGCTACGGCTTATTATACAGGCGTTCAATGGTGGCAAACGCTGATTTATTTAGGAATAGTATTTGGTTTTTCATCACTCTCTTTTACCTATTTTGAGCAACCTTGTTTACGCTTTGGAACGTCACTTTCTCATAAACTCAAAGCGCGTGCGATTTAATCAATTTCTGCATCGAAGTGCGCAACCAATTTGTCCATTCATCGAAATTATCGCCTTTTGTCGCGGAAAGCTCAATAATATGAATAGATGGATTAACCTGCCGCGCGAACGCGATGCAACGATCCATATTGAAATCAACATAAGGCAATAAATCGATTTTATTGATAATCATTAAATCGGCAGCGTAAAACATATCGGCGTATTTGAGTGGTTTGTCATCGCCTTCTGTTACGGATAAAACGACCACTTTATGTGCCTCGCCCAAATCAAATGCAGAAGGACACACTAAATTACCGACATTTTCAATGGCTAAAAAGCTGTTATTTTCAATTCCTAACTGCATTATCGCTGCGCCAATGCCTTGCGCATCTAAATGACAAGCTCGCCCCGTGTTAATTTGCAATGCACGTACGCCCGTTGCACGAATACGATCTGCATCATGCTGAGTTTGCTGATCACCTTCAATAACGGCAATGGGGAAAACGTCTTTTAATACTTTAATCGTTTCAACCAGTAAGGTGGTTTTCCCCGCGCCGGGACTAGACACCAAATTGAGAACAAAAATACTATGTTCCTGAAAATACAGGCGATTCTTCTCAGCATAACTATTATTTTTACTCAGTAAATCCACTTCCATTTGAATCAAGCGGCTTTTATCGATGCTTTCTACTCCATGATGATGCTGGGGATACGACATGAGAGGTGAGAAATTCACATTCTTAATGGGTACAAATTTTCCAGATTGACCACTATCACTGCAACCACAAATTCCACACATATTAACGCACCTTCAGTTCCGTAATTTTCATTTCAAGTCCGCTCATTATTTCTAATCGGAAATGCCCACAATGTTTGCAAATGTCATATAACTCAATCATAGGTGTCAATTGACCACATTCAAAGCAACGCCCTTGCCCCTCAATGCGTTTAAATGTTAATTCAGCGTGCTCTGCGAGCGAACCTTTCATGACAGCCTCAAATGCAAAAGTTAATGCCTCAAGTTCGACGCAAGACAATGCACCAATTTCTAAAGTGATATTTTCGACAGTCTGAAAATGTTGGCTACGCGCGTGCTCTTCTAAAATGGTTCGCACATTTTCGAGTAAAGAAAGTTCGTGCATTCGCTCCGCTCCAAGCAATTTAGCGTTTTAATTTTTTATACGCTGCATTGATTTGTTGTTGCTCTGCGCTCATCATTTGCTGAAGCGCCTTTGATTTATTTGCCCATTTATCAGGATGGGTGCGATTCGATTCGCGTTGATAAGCCGCTTTAAGCTCTTCTTGGGTGAAATCAGGCGACAAACCCAAAACTTACTCCGGACTACAACCAAAGTTTATTTTCCAACTTCAAAAACAAGGGTAGGAATTATACCACCCAATCACGAAA
>CAJBJW010000246.1 GCA_903953455.1 uncultured Pseudomonadota bacterium
TAAAACAAAGAAGGGTATTAGATTTTTCTAATACCCTTTTTTTAACCTACTTGTAATGAAAAAGATGCCAAAAGTAGCTACGATATACTCAAATAACCTAATTGTGCATAAACTCTAGTGATCACTTTTGATAGGTGCGGAATGTCGGTCGAAACATTACAGTTACTTTTGACTGAAAACATAAATCCCAAGCCATAGTTTCTTATCGCTTTAAGATTTTTTGCGCAAGCATACCAATTATAGCCCGTCACCATGATAGGACTTAGACACTACGGTCACACTTCAGCAAGCATTTGCAGAAAATAGTCATTTTTCGTTTTATTTTCACGTTTATCGACCACTCTAAAATCGATGGGGTAAGGATGATCTTTCGGATCCGTATAATACAACGTTACTAAATTGATGCCTTGTAGACTCGCATGATGTTTGCCTAAACGAAAATTGTAATCAACAAAACATTACTGCACAGTTTCGCTAATCACCAAATTGATCAGACCCGAGTCAATCAATGTTGAAACTTGTTTTTTACCAATAGGCTCGCCGGATTGTGGTGACGCATTACCACTTTTGCTGACGCGTGCACTGACTTGCACATTGGCAACCGATGAAATGGTCATGTTCGGGACCATTGCCATACTGTCATCGAGCGTGATGTCGATTGGTAAATCTTTCACTTGTTTTTTCACCACCGCTAAAGGCATTTTTCCACCTTGCGCAGGTTGGGCGTATATAAAAACATAATCCTCTGCACTGACGGTAGATTTGAATTTATCATCAAGTGCAACAGATAAATGCAGACTTCTGCCGCTTGCATCAACGGGAGTCGTCGGATCTTTTACACTTGCAACTTTTTCGCCTAAAGCCTCTCTAGCTTGATCAATGAGTTTTTGGACTTCAGTGTAATCCGCCTCATTGACTTTATAATGCGTTTGCAATTTCTTCCAATAACCAATGGCTTCACCAAATTTACCCTCTTCCGCATTCGCTAAACCATAAAGCCAAAGTCCCATATCATTATTAGCATCAAGCGTTAACGCTTTTGCTACGAGTTCAGTAGGTTCACCTAAAAGTGATCCGCCATTTTGCATCGCAATCACATCCGCTAATTGCAACAGTGTTTGAGGTTCATCACCGAGCAGAGCACGGGCTTTGCGCAAAGCACTGACCGCATCAGGATAACGCTTGAGTACTTTATATGAACGCGCAAGCATAATCCATCCTTGAGGATCTTGCGGGTTTTGTGCCATTTTTTGTGCCAATTTTTCAACCATAGCGTTAATATCGGCTGCAGTTTTAGGTGTACCTGCTGCTGTGACCATGGGTGTGTCAAATGCACGCAAATCGCCTTTAATACTGTATACAGCTAACGCTAAGAGCGGGACAAAAATAGCGATTGGCAGCGCTAACCATCGCCCTTTAGTGTCATCAATAATGTGCTCAGATGAACTTACTAAATCTTGATGTAAATGCAGCATTAACTCATTTTGCAACGCATCAAATTGTATTTGCGTAATGATGCCATTTTCAAGTTCATCTTTGAGTGCTTGCATTTTATTTTGTGCAAGCAAGATATTGATGGATTCATCATTTTGTGCAATGGGCTTTGCTTTGATCCACAATGGAATAAGCAAAAAACAAAGCGCAATGGCAATCAATAGTGCGACAAAAATACCAAATTGAATCATTCTTTATTACTCTTCAAATGTAAAAGTTCTTTAATTCGCGCTAATTCTTTTTGAGATAATTGCTCATCTGCATTGGTTTCACGACGATTGAGTATGGACATAAAACCTAGCGCTCCAATAAGCAGCGCCAAAACAGGGGTAAACCACAAAAGAATTGTTCGCACATTAAAAGGCGGGCGATAGAGCACAAAATCGCCATAACGCTCCGTCATGTAATCAATAATTTGTGCATTGCTTTGACCACTACTGAGCATTTCATAAACCTTGCGACGCAAATCTTGTGCAAGTTCCGCGTGAGAATCAGCAATGTTCTGGTTTTGACAAACAAGACAACGCAGTTCTTCAGTGAGTGACTGGTATCGCAATTCAAGTTCTGGCGATGTAAATTGATACACTTCAATTTCAGCGTGAACGCTTTGTATTAATAAAAATAGACACAACACAATTTTTTTCATTTGCTAACTTTCCCTGTTTAACTGTTCAATAAGCGGCATAATAATGGTTTGCAGAATAGTGGGATCAACTGGCCCTGTTTGTTTATGGCGAACGATCCCTTTTTTATCAATAATAAATGTTTCAGGCACACCATAAACGCCCCAATCAAGCCCAGCCATCCCATCAATATCAGAAATACTGATTTTATAGGGATTACCCAACCGCTCAAGCCACTGCATAGCGGCGGCAGGTTCATCTTTGTAATTGAGTCCCATGAGATTCATTGAGCCATTACGGGCGAATTCGGTTAAATAAACGTGTTCTTGTCGACAAGACACGCACCACGAGGCCCAGACATTAAGTAACCAGACTTTGCCTTTCATATCAGCAGGTGAAAATGTTTTTTGCGGCTCATGTAATTGCGGCAAGGTAAATACCGGTGCAGGTTTATTTATAAGGGGCGAAGGCACATCATGGGGATCGAGCTTTAAGCCAATCCCTAAAAAAATGACCATCACCAAAAAAGCCATTAACGGCAAGATAAATCTCAGACGCATTAACTTTTCTCCAGTTTAATTTCTCGACGATAGCGTTTATCCATCACCGCAAGTAATCCACCTAAAGCCATGAATACGCCCCCCATCCAAATCCAACGTACAAACGGTTTGTAGTAAATACGCAGTGCCCAAGCACCGTCACTCCCAAGTGGCTCACCCAAAGCGACAAACAAATCACGCGTGACACCCGCATCAATTCCCGCTTCAGTCATCGGCATACCTGATGCGCGATAAATACGTTTTTGTGGATAAAGTTCTGCCACTAATGCTTGATTTTTGGTTACCGTAAAATGCCCTTGATTGGCATCATAATTCACCCCTTCAGTGGGTTTAACACCGTGAAAGAGAAAATCATAACCGGCTAAATGCAAAGATTCATTAGGCGCAAGACGAATATCTTTTTCCTGTGAGTATGTTGATACTAAGGTTACTCCCACGATAAACACCGCAATACCAAAATGTGCGAGGGACATTGCCCAAATGCCCAGTGGCTGATCTTTTAATGCCTGCCATTTATTTGCTTTATGGCGTAGTCGATCATAAATACCCAGTCCCACGCCAAGCATTGTCCAGCTGGCAAGCGACAATCCAATAAA
>CAJBJW010000247.1 GCA_903953455.1 uncultured Pseudomonadota bacterium
CCAGTTTTATAGATTTACAAACACGTTTTTCAGCGGATGATGCAACACAAGCATTTCGCTATTTACCAGTTAGTGTGATGGGAAAATATACGGTTGCGTGGCTTGATCGTGCATTTGAAAAAGGGCAGTTGAAGAATGGACAGTTTTTACTTTATGGCAATCCTGCAGAGTTTCCATTTGATAAAAATCAAGGTGTTTTCGAAGTTCTTTTTGATGCAAAGGATACGCAGCTTTTTTATGCACCCAACTGGCCTTCATTAACGAATCTAAATGCTAGCGTACGTTTTTTCCAAGATAGTTTACAAGTCAATTTAGAGGGAATGGCACAAAACGCTATTATTAAGTCTGCCGAAGTGACTATCCCTTCGATGTCCACGAGTCATTATGTATCGATTATTGGAGAACTTGATGGTGCTGTGATGGATATACTTGATTTCATGAAAAATACACCATTACATCGCTCTTTTGACACTATTTTAAATGCCGTGACGCCCCAAGGCAGTACGCAAGTAGGTTTAGATTTACAAATACCATTAGATGATAATTTTTTGCCAAAAGTCAAAGGCTCAGCGCAATTTCATCAAGCTAAATTAAAGTTGAAATCATTAGATTTGCCTATAAACTCGCTTAATGGTGTGTTGAAGTTTACTGAAGATGGCGTGTTTAGTGATGTAATTAATGGGGTCGCATTTAAAAAACCCATTAAAATAACACTAGAAAATTATGATAAACAAACCGTCATCAATGTTTTAGGTAGTGTAGCAATTGAGGATTTGTTTGCACAATTAAAATTTTCTTCGTTGGTGACGACATCTCAACAAAAACAATGGATTGAAGGGGTAAGTAATTATCAATTAACATTGAATTTACCTAAAGAGCAAAAGCCGGTGACATTACTGCTTGAATCTCAATTAGAAGGCATCGTTTTAAATCTGCCTGATGAACTATCCAAAGATAAATCGCAAAAAACGCCGTTAAGCATGACGTTTACATTAGGTGATGATTTAATGTTGCCATTGATGGTGAATTATAACGCGCAATTGAAAGCTGCTTTAATGGTTGATACTAAGAATAAGCGATTTCAACGTGGCGAAGTATTACTTGGTGAGGGGAAGGTTGAATTGCCACAAAATGAAGGAATTACTGTTAAAATTGTGCGCGATCACTTGATGCTACAAGATTGGCTTAAACTTGCGGTATTACAAATCCCTAATTCGACAGAAAAAGTAGAAAATACGGTGGCCACTATTCATACATTCATTATGCAAAGTGACAATGCATTTTGGAAGAAGGCTTCATTGGGGAAATTTGATTTAGTTTTAAAACATGATTCAACATCGTGGCGCGGTGTTTTAGATAGTACGTTTGCTAAAGGGCAGTTGCAGTGGGCCATGCCTGAGAAAATGACGCAAACAGGTATTTTAAGGTTGAAGCTTGATAAATTTGATTTAGCTTTCTTTAAACAATTACAATCAACAGAAATGACTGGTTCACCTGAGCCTGTATCGTTGGTGACAAATTTTATGAATTTGCCTACGTTATTTTTGGAGAGTCAACGGACTTATTGGCAGGATTGTGAATTAGGAAAGCTAACGATTGAAACAGAAGTTCGAGCGAGTAGTATCGGCTTTAAAACAATTACTTTACAAGCACCAACGCATAATTTGAAATTGACGGGTGATTGGTTTAATGCGCCAATTTTGCAAACAGATTTGCGGGGTAAATTGACTTTACTCAAAGCGGGGCAATTATTTTCACATTTAGGCATTACTAAAGATATTTCTGAAACGACTGGTGATATCGATATTAATTTAGATTGGCAAGGGTCACCGCAGCAATTTAGTTTAGAAAAAATGCACGGACAAGCGGAACTAAATTTAAAAAATGGACGGATTTTAAGTATTGAACCGGGTTTTGGGCGAATACTTGGTATGTTGGCGCTTGAACAGTGGTTAAAAAGATTAAGTTTAGATTTTAGTGATCTGTATCAAGAAGGGTTAATGTTTAATACGATTAGTGGGCATTTTGACTTTCTGCAAGGTAAAGCAAGTACGCAAAATCTTATAGTGGATGCTATTCCAGCGAAAATTCTCTTAAAAGGTGATACGGATTTTGTGGCTGAAAATGTGAACTATTTAGTGAATGTGACACCTAAAAGTGCTGACGCGGTTCCTATTGCTGGTACAATTATAGGAAAAATAATGAATTTAGTCGGGCAAACCCTAACGGGTAAAGATCAAGAAGGTTTTTTCTTTGGATCACAATATCAAATTACAGGGTCATGGGGAAATACGCAAGTGATTGCACTTCATGAAAACGAAGGCTTAATGCAAAAAACATGGGGGCAGTTGACGCAGTTTCCATGGCTACACCAACAATTTAATTCTAAAGAGGCTTATCATGAGTAAATGTGCTGCCATTCAAATGGCGTCAAGTCCAAATATTAGCGCAAATTTATTAGAAGCAGAAAAACTGATTGCTGAAGCGGTAAAATCAGGGGCAAAATTAGTCGCATTGCCTGAAAATTTTGCGTTAATGGGTAATAATGAACTCGATAAAGTTCACGCGAAGGAATCGGATGGTCTAGGCATTATTCAAAATTTTTTAGAAACAACTGCAAAAAAATACGGTGTATGGATTGTTGGTGGCACGATTCCAATCGCAGGTATTGATGAACATAAAGTTCGTGCTGCGTGTTTAATTTACAATCATTTAGGACAACGAGTGGCGCGTTATGACAAAGTCCATTTGTTTGACGTACATGTTCCAAATACTAACGAAATTTATCGTGAATCGGATTCAATAGAAGCAGGTAATCAAGCATTAGTCATTGATACGCCTTTTGGACGAGTAGGTATTGCGGTTTGTTATGATTTACGTTTCCCTGAATTTTTCCGCAAAATGAGTGAGCAAGGTGCTGAAGTGATTATTGTACCTTCTGCGTTTACTGCTGAAACAGGCGCTGCTCATTGGGAATTATTATTACGCGCTCGTGCTGTTGAGAATTTATGTTACATCATCGCACCTAATCAAGGAGGCTTCCATAAAAATGGTCGCAGAACTTACGGTCATAGCATGATTATTGATCCGTGGGGTGTGGTACTGGATTGTTATAAAACGGGCAGTGGGTTTGTATCTGCTGAAATTGATCATGAAAGATTGGTTAAAGTGCGCGCAGGTTTTCCTGTTTTGACGCATCGCCTGTTTTATTGTGAATAAAATATGATTAAGAAACAAAATGGAGCAGTGATTCTCGCGTTAAGTTTTCTTGTGCTGGCGTGTTCGAGTGGGAGTAGTCGTTATCGCGATACAGCAATGCTTGAGCGACCGCCCACATTGGCTTTGCAACAAAACACACAAAATACCAATGTGGTTATTGATGACAGTATCGAACCTAAGAAAAAACGTCCAGGACTCAATTCGACTGTCACGCTATTGGGTGAAGACACGGATAAGCGCGTATTGATTAAACAGCCCATAACGGAAGCTTGGCGTACACTCGGAATGGCGCTGAAACAGAGTGATATTAAAATTACCGATTATGAAAAAGGTAAATACAATTACTACGTTAATTATCACTCACAAGGTGTTTTAACCAATGTCATTAATTTCTTAAACGAAGAAGAGTCAAAAACGATCTATTTGCTGACGCTTTCATCGCAAGGGGATGATACGCTAATTCAAGCTGAATTAGCGAGTCGCAATGAGCAAAAATCACAAAATAACGATGGTGTAGTGATTAAATCGAGTGATGATAGTGAAGGATTGATTGACGCGATTTATTTTCTACTACATGACGACATCAAAACAGAATAAGCATTTATCGATAATCAATTTTTGGCTTCTTATAGCCCATAAAGGCAATAATGCCTTTAATTAACTATTTTTTAATTTTAAGTATAAAGAGGATTTACCTATGAATGATAATTGGATTGCACCTTCGATTTTATCTGCAAACTTTGCGAAATTGGGCGAAGAAGTGGATAACGTATTAAAAGCGGGTGCCGATGTTGTGCATTTTGACGTGATGGATAACCACTTTGTGCCAAATCTTACGATTGGGCCTTTGGTGTGTGAAGCATTACGTAAACATGGCGTGACAGCACCAATTGACGTGCATTTGATGATTGAGCCTGTGGATAGAATTATTCCTGATTTCGCAAAAGCGGGTGCAAGTATTATTACGTTTCACCCCGAAGCCTCTGTTCATGTTGATCGCACGTTGCAATTGATTAAAGATCAAGGCTGCCAAGCAGGTTTAGTGTTTAATCCAAGTACACCATTGCATTATTTAGATTATGTAATGGATAAAATCGATATGATTTTATTAATGTCTGTCAATCCGGGGTTTGGTGGTCAGTCATTTATTCCTTCAGCATTGACGAAGTTGCGTGAAGTGAGAAAACGTATTGATGAAAGTGGACGCAATATTCGCCTGGAAATTGATGGCGGTGTTAAAGTGGACAATATCCGTGAAATTAAAGCTGCAGGTGCAGATACATTTGTAGCAGGATCAGCCATTTTCAGTCAACCTGACTATAAAAAAGTCATTGATGAAATGCGTGCAGAGCTTGCAAAGGCAGTTTAATTACGATGAAACCGGAGCTGATTATTTTTGATTTAGACGGTACGTTAATTGATTCTGCCCCTGATTTGGTCGAGGCGGTCAATTTTGCACTGTCACAATTAAATAAACCTCTGCATTCACAAGCGAGCATTCAACAGTGGATTGGCAATGGTGCTGATGTGCTGGTGAAACGCTCGCTCGTTGGAAGTTGGCACGTTGAATCAGATCCGGTAGATTTTGACGCAGCGTTTGCGTTATTTAAAACATATTACGCTGCGAATGATTGGGTACATAGTCGCTTATATGACGGTGTAATGAATACTTTGCAAGAATTAAAACGAATGGGATTAAAGCTTGCTTGCGTCACAAATAAAACAGCTCGTTTTACTAATCCTTTGATGGAAACAGCCGGACTTGCCCCTTATTTTGATTTTATTGCATCAGGTGATACGTTTTCTGAAATGAAACCCAGTCCAATACCGTTACTTGAAACCGCAAAAAAAATAGGTGTAGATCCAGAAAAAACATGGATGATAGGTGATTCAATTAACGATATTAGTGCAGGAAATCAGGCGGATTTTAAAACGGTTGCGGTGTCATATGGTTACGCTGGGCAATATACGATGGCTGATTTGAATGCAACCTATACCCTCAATTCCTTACCTGAACTTGTGGCTTTAATACAAAATGAAATTTAAAAAAGAATTTGACGTTATTGTGGTGGGTGGTGGTCACGCGGGGACTGAAGCTGCGCTTGCAGCGGCTCGGACTGGGGCGCAAACATTGCTTTTGACTCAAAATATTGACACGCTCGGGCAAATGAGTTGCAACCCTGCAATTGGTGGAATTGGTAAAGGGCATTTGGTCAAAGAAATTGATGCGCTTGGCGGTATTATGGCGCAAGCCATTGATTTAGGCGGTATTCAATTTCGTATTCTCAATGCGAGTAAAGGGCCAGCGGTTCGAGCAACACGTGCGCAAGCCGATCGTCAGCTTTATAAGCAAGCCATTCGCCACGCATTGGAAAACCAGCCTAACTTAATGTTATTTCAACAAACTGTTGCTGATTTAATCATTGAAGGCACACAGGTCATCGGTGTGAAAACGCTAATGGGACTAGATTTTCTAGCGCGTTCTGTTGTGTTAACGGCAGGCACGTTTTTAGCCGGAAAAGTTCATATTGGCCTTGAAAATTACAGTGGTGGTAGAGCGGGTGACTCCGCTTCGGTTGCCTTAGCGGCGCGATTGCATGAATTACCTTTGCGCATTGATCGACTCAAAACAGGAACGCCTCCTCGTATTGATGCGAGAACAATTAATTTTTCCGTATTAGAAGAGCAGCATGGCGACACGCCAGTGCCAGTCTTTTCATTTTTAGGCAATGCTGAGCAGCATCCAAAGCAAATTCCCTGTTATATCACGCGCACCAATGAAAAAACGCATGATATTATTCGAAATGGTCTTGATA
>CAJBJW010000248.1 GCA_903953455.1 uncultured Pseudomonadota bacterium
AACTCCAAATCACCGCTATTTTTTCCCATTGCTTTGATAGGGAATCGACAAGGGAATTCAAATAAGGTTTCTTCTGTTATCTGCTCGCTCATGAGTTTTTATGTTCCTCTGCATAAGCAATTTTGTAATTTTGAAACAAACCATTCATCGCCTGCCAAAGCCTCCCAACTCTCCCACCGGCTACGAGATCACCATCAAGCTCAATGACTGGCAGAATTTCACGCGTTGAACTCGCCAACCATATTTCACTGGCTGTTTTAAGCGCATCGAGTGAAAGAATGTCTTCTGCATAAGGAATGCGATTCGCTTTTGCAAGTTCCAAAATAACGTCACGCGTAATTCCACCCAAGATTGCATTATTTTTCGGTGGCGTAATTAAAACCCCATCAACAACAGCGAACACGTTACTTGCTGCTCCCTCAGTCACATATCCTTCACGCACTAAGATGGCTTCCGCGCAATTATTCTCGACAGCTTGTTGTCGCAATAGAATATTACCCAGTAATGCAATCGCTTTTATATTACATAAACTCCATCGATTATCCTCAACACTCACCGCTTTAACACCGGCATCTTTCGCTTCAAATGGTGCGATATCATTACACATCATAAAAACACTTGGCTTAACGCCTACAGGAAACGCATGATCGCGTTTCTCAGCAGCGCCACGTGTAATTTGCATGTAGATATATTGATCTTTTGTATTATCAATCAGTGGCATAATTAACTCACGCCACTGCTCGCGAGAATATGGATTTCCAATCTGCGTTAGTGCTAAACTATTTTCTAATCTTTCAAAATGTCCATCAAGGCGAAATAAACTGCCGGTATAAACAGGGATCACTTCATAAACGCCATCACCAAATAAAAAACCGCGATCCATAACTGAAATCGTTGCTTGTTCAATGGGCAAATATACGCCATTTAAAAATACCGTTTTACTTTTTGTCACTTGATTTCTCCCTCATCATCATAATACTATCGTAGAAGCGCTGAAAAATATTACCTTGTTCAACAGCTTGCAAAGCGACTAAATCTGCTGAGATGATGGACTCATTTTTCATCGTTACTTTTACAATACCGAGCTTTTGCCCTTCTACAATCGGGGCACTAATCTTTTTATCAACGATAATTTCTGCCTTTAAATCAGCGTAATGGCGACGTGGAATTGTCAAATTTAAATCATTAGCTAAACCAATTGACACATTTTTACTTGCCCCTTTCCACACACGCACTTCACTTAAGGCTTTCTTAGCTTCATAGAGTTTATGGCCTTCATAAAAACGGAAGCCATAATTCAGCAGGTTTTGATTTTCATTAGCACGGGCATTTGCGCTACTCGTCCCCATAACCACAGAAATAAGGCGCATATTTTCTCGCAATGCAGAGGCAACAAGGCAATAGCCAGCATCATCTGTGAAACCCGTTTTTACGCCATCAACTGTTTCATCTCGGGATAAAAGTTGATTGCGATTATGTTGGGTGATTTTATTATAGGTGAATTCTTTTTGTGAAAACCAAGGGTAATATTGGGGGAACTCGTCAATTAACGCCTTGGTTAAGATAGCTAGGTCACGCGCGGTGGTATAATGATTTTCAATTGGCAATCCGTTGCTGTCTTCAAAATGGCTATTAAGCATGCCTAAACGTGCAGCATGTTGATTCATCATTTCAGCAAACGTGGATTCACTGCCTGCAACGTGCTCAGCCAATGTGACACTCGCATCGTTTCCTGATTGGATAATAACGCCTTTTAATAAATCTTCAATGCGAACTTTATCACCCACTTCAACAAACATCCTTGACCCTGCTGTTTGCCATGCATTCTGACTAACATTAGCAACATCATTAAGATGTAAATGCCCTCCACTCAC
>CAJBJW010000249.1 GCA_903953455.1 uncultured Pseudomonadota bacterium
AAATTTCATTGTCATAATTGAATTCCGTTATCGTGAATGAATAATTTAGATTTGCATTTGAAAGCCAAGTGTCAAGGCGTGTGAACTTGTACCAGTGACACCAGAACTGAAGTTTAAATTACCTTTATTTAACAAATCGCCGTATTGATAAATCAATGACACTCGCGCGTTGTGTCCATCAATAATATAGTTCAAACCGCTTTCATAAATATTACGGTTAGTGCTGTTCACAGGCATGATATTGACGTATCTAACATAAGGCTGGAATTGACCAACCCCGATTTTACCGGGTATTAAATACATACCACTCGCATCATAAGCATCGCCTTCAAACATACCAAAGCCTTTGCTTTGATCGTAATTAACAGAGCCTTTTGAAATGCCGTAGTTTTTATATTCACCATTAACAGTGATAACACCCATGTTATTGGCTAAGGGTTTTTCGTATAAAACGTCAACAGCGGTGCCACGGAAATTGCCGTTACCTAGAACGCCCGCACCATCTTCTTGATACTGATTAGATGCACCAATAGTTAAGATGTGTCCACCTTTACCGTAGTAAGTACCTGAAGTGTAGTAACCTGGGTTTTTTTCTACATCAAGAATGTTATATGACACGCGTTGCGCATAAAGAATGTTGCGATCTTGGTTGGCTGTTCCCGATCCGCCATTTAATCCACGAAAGAAACCAGCCACATATTGCAAATGACCATCTAAAACCGAACCCCAAATATTCACACCGTCATCACGACCACTTGCACCAGCAGATGAGCCATTATTGTACATACGGACGTTATAATCAGATGGCTCAAAAGGTGTGCCTTGTGAGTAAATACTGTATATAGCACTATAAAAAGGCCCGTTCAATTCACGGCGCTCTGAAGGCACTAATTGACGACCTAACCATACGTTAAACCAAGGCGTAATTTCAAATTTTGAAATGGCATCAAGCACGAACATGTTGCCACCGTTCGCACCCGTACAAGGAAAACATTCGGTGTTAAATTCAAACTTTATATATTTGTGAACTTGACCGTTGACGTATAAACGCGCGTTATTTAGGTTAAAATCATTGCTCCATTTATCGCCACTTGCGCCAGCAGCAGATTCTTGCGCAGTGAAGCTTGAACGAATACCTGCGCCTAAACTGATCCACTTAGTGTCGTCAATTTTAAACGTTGCGCCAGCAAAGGAATCCGACGCATATCCAAGAGAAAGCGTTGAAAGTGCCGCTGCACATAAGACGCGAGCAAAACGCCCGCTTGAAACTTGTTTGATAGTACTCATGTGTGAGTCCCCTTAAATTTAAGATAATTCAAAATATGAACGTAAAACGCTTTACAGATGCGTTACTGCCACGAAGTGGTCGAGGTTATTTTTCAATTTGTTGCACTTTCAAACAATACGTCAAATAACCCATTAGTTATTTGACGTATTGACTTTTAAATTCATCAGGGGATTTTTTACAATAGCGAAATGGAGGGTAATGCTTGAGGAAATCACTTTTAAAACGGTGTATTACAAACAATTAAAATCAAAAAAACACTAAAACGGTTATCCACCTCGTTACATCGCCCAGAAAAAAAGGCAGTTATTGCAGCTTGGCTAATTGATTCATCAGGAAATGTGACTGTACCATTAAATGTAACATCTTTCCAAAAGGTTGTATCTTCT
>CAJBJW010000250.1 GCA_903953455.1 uncultured Pseudomonadota bacterium
AAAAGCAGCAAGAAATTCGTCAAAATGTCGCCACACTTTCTTCACAATCACCACGCTCAATTGTGTGCCCTATGTTAGATAAAGCCGCTGGTGCGTGTTTGATTTACGCTTATCGCCCCGTAGCGTGCCGGACGTATGGTTTTTATGTTGAGCGGGATAAAGGACTTTATTGTCATGATATTGAATTACGTGTCGAACAGGGTGAGTTAAATAACGTGGTATGGGGCAATCATGACACCGTCAATCGTCATTTAGATCAATTAGGTGATAAACGAAATTTAGTCGAGTGGTTTGAATATCTTTAATGTTATATTGTATATAATTTGTTGAAACTGTATTGACTAATAGGGAAGAATTCATGAAAATTGCGGAACTAGAATTTTATGTTGTTCATTTAAATATTACTTTATTAAAAAAAATATGATGAGTTTTTCAACTGATTCAAAATCTAGCCTTAATATTTTAGTGATTGATGGAAGTTGTGAAATAACTAATATGTTAATGCGAGTGCTTTTTTGTACTGGCCACTGTGCAAAAGCTTTCAATAATCCAATCGATGCCCTAGCTTTTTTAGAACAGAGCCCTGATGAATTTGATGCGATCATCACCGATGATTTTCTCAATGACACAGAAATGGAAATGACTGGCAACGTGCTTATAGAGGCTTTGTTAGAAAAAAGCAAACTGCCTATATTGGTTTGGAGTACACAAATTGATAAATTAAAGGATGTTATTTCAGATTCATCACCTCTTTCTTTTCTCCATAAACCTCAAGATTTAAAAAATATTTTTGCATGGCTTGGTAATATCAAAAATATTGTTATTTATAAAGAGGATAGCGCTCCAATTTATCAGTTGATTTATGCAAGTAAGGTGTCAGATAAATTTTGTGAACAAGATTTGATGAATATTTTGTATATCTCACGCAAATTTAATAAGCTAGAAAATATTAGTGGTGCGTTGATTTACCATAATCATTGTTTTCTTCAAGTATTAGAAGGTGGGGAACACGAAGTAAAAACGTTATTTAATAATCATATTTTAAGTGATACGCGTCATAAAGAAGTGACCGTTCTATATCAGAGTGTCGTCGATAAACGAGATTTTAGGTATTGGACTATGGGCTTTTTTGGGCATTATCATAACGAAGAATATGCGCTACTTGGTTTAACAGATTTTGACGCCCATCCCGCAGGTCAATTTTTTAAAGCAAAGCTTACTGAGCAACAAAAATCATTTTTGGGTGATTTTTAGTTTACACATTGATAGCATGATATTCATGAAGGTTACCATTAACAACATCAGCGACCTTAGAATAATAAGATCGCTGATGTTTATTTAGTGAGGTCTTAAATACTTCACATGGAACGTTTTTAAAAGAAATCAAAAATAAAATTAGACGACTACTGTCCAGTTTTCAGCTTCATTACCGTGACGAGTTCTTTTAAATGTCATAGGTGGAAAGCCTTGAAAACGAGCTTCAACGATGTCTTCTTTGATTGTTTCGTCATGGATAAACTCATTTGCATCCACTTTTTTCATATCCCATGCATATTGAAAAACGGTTGTTAGTGCTGTTTGAAATTCTTCTGAATTAATTTTCATAGATAAACCTTTTAAATTGCGATGTGTGAAAGAGGTCGGTATTAATGTAAGTTGCTGTATATGTTAATAATACTTAAATTATACAATTGATAGCAATGGTGACAAAATT
>CAJBJW010000251.1 GCA_903953455.1 uncultured Pseudomonadota bacterium
CAGCCGCATGCAAATCACACCCAAAACGACGATTGTATTGCAGACCAACTTCTTGCGCCGTTTCCAAGTAAAGATGATCCACAATTGTAGTATGCGCACCCGCTAATGACGCGATAATACCCGTTGCAATACCGACAGGGCCTGTACCACCTAAAATCATCGCTTTGCAATCTTTAAGCTCTTTGCCGTGTTTAATGCGCAACTCTTTTTCCACACAAGCCACTAACGCCGCAGCTGTCGTAAACGCACCACTTGGATCTGCAAAAACTGAAACAGCAAACGGTGGAATCATAGCTTGCTTAGCCGCATTAAACATATCAATTGCTAAACCTAAATTACGCCCGCCAATAAATAAGCCTGTGCGCTTCACGCCCGCCATACTACGTGAAAAAATAGCATCTTGCGTTAAACCATGAACACTTTCTAATTTAACATTGTTGTAGGGCATTAAAACATCAAAGCCAGCATCTAAAGCCATGTTAATATCAAAAGGACTATTATTTGGCATCGGGTCAAGCATGTGCAGAATACTGCGTTTCATATATTAGTTCCTTTTTTGCTCAGTTTAGACGAATACTATTTATCATGCGTTGATTTCATATATTCTCTAGCCACTTCAAAAGCATGCTCGAAATGCAAATACAATGGTTTATCGCTTTGTATCATACGTTTTAATAATAAATTTTGAGTTTGATATTTCACATTACCAATAGCAAGCGCACCCACACCGACAGCGCCATTCACGGAACCTTCAATCAATTTACCATCATCCATCGCGCTAATACCCGCAATGCCAGCAGGCGGCACGGCATTCACGTCAGCCGCTACTTTTAATTGAGGGGCACTTGCAATCAATTCAATACTTAGCAGTTCAATACCTGCAGCACCTGTTGCAAAGACAATGTCCGTATCATTTATATACTGCGCCTTATCTGCATCCGCACCAGCTTGAATATTGGTCTTGCCTTCGCCAAATTCGTTATTGCATAAATCTGCAGTATGTTGCGCCTTGTCTAATTGACGACCAATAATGCGAACATTCGCACCTGCTTTCGCAGCAATAACGGCGGCAGCCTGACCAACTGGACCTGTTCCAGCTAAAGCTAAAATATTTTTCCCTTCAAGCGTCGTATTGAATTTTGTTAACAAATGAAACTCAACTGCCGCAACCATGGCTGCAGCGGTTGTGAAAGCGCCACTTGGGTCCGCGAAAACGGATACTTCGAAAGGTGGAATCATTGATCGTTTCGCAATTTTCAACATATCCATTGCTTGTTTTGTATCTCGCCCACCAATGAAAATGCTGGTTCGCTTTAAATTCTTTGCACTACGTGAAAAAATAGCATCCTGTACTAAACCTTGAACTTCGCTAGCCTCAATATTAGTGTAAGACATGGCAGAAACCCAACCTGCATCCATTGCCATATTGACATCGAATGGACTTAAATTCTTTGCGGTGGTTAACATGTGTAGGATAAACGGCTTTTCCATAAAAACTCCTTTGTTTAATTTTAGGATACCAGTATAAAAGAAAAATGAAGTGATTAAAAACATCACATTCATTTCCCTATTTATATTCAATTTAGAACAATAAAAAGCCCGCTAAGTATAACACTTGCGGGCTTCTGTATATTGTGCAGTTTTACATAGATTTACTAGTAAAATTGCTTATTTGGTACCGATGGCCGGATTTGAACCGGCATGACTTGCGTCACCACCCCCTCAAGATGGCGTGTCTACCAATTTCACCACATCGGCTAAAATTTATTTTGCTGGTTCACTGCCATTTGTCGAACTTGGCACAACAGGCAATTCAGCAGAAACCGGATTGCTCACAGCACTTGGTACATCTTGTTGCGCTTTATTATTAATAATTAAATCTTTCGCAACCGATTGCTGACTGTTCAACACAGCTAAACCAAGGCTAGTTGTAAAAAATAATGCCGCTAGAATAGCCGTTGTACGCGATAAAAATGAGGCAGCACCTTGCGCACCAAACACGGATCCAGATGAACCTGTTCCAAATGCAGCACCTGCGTCAGCGCCTTTGCCTTGCTGCATAAGCACCAAACCAACAACGCCCAAACCCAATAATACATGAATAACTATAATGACTTGATACATAGGACCGACGACAACTCTAAAAAAGCGGTTAAAATCTCGACGCAAGAAGCGACTAATTAGTCGACTATCTTATCGGTTAATGAATTTTTATTCAAGTATCGATTGCCTGTTTTACATTATCCGCTAATTCGTTAGCATATTTATCGACATTTTCTTGATCACACCCCTCAACCATAATTCGTATTAATGGCTCAGTACCTGATGCACGTAGCAGCACACGTCCCTCATTACCTAACCCCAACTCAACAGCACGAACGGCGCGTTGAATCCCTTCATGATTCAAATCTATTTTATGAGCAGTTTTCAGATTAATTAATACCTGTGGATATTTCTGCATCCCGGATTTCAACTCATGCAATGTTTGCCCTGTATATTGAATTTCCGCAATGACTTGTAGCGCAGCAATAATTCCATCGCCTGTTGTTGTCTTATCTAAGCAAATAATATGCCCTGAATTTTCCCCCCCCAGCATGCCTTTATGTTCTGCCAACATCTCAATCACATATCGATCACCCACATTTGCCCGCAGTAACGGAACGTTTAAGGTCTTTAGCGCATGCTCCATACCCAAATTTGTCATTAAGGTACCGACAATTGGTCCTGTTAATGTCCCTGTTCTCAAACGTGATTTCGCAATAATATAAATCAGCTCATCACCATCAACAAC
>CAJBJW010000252.1 GCA_903953455.1 uncultured Pseudomonadota bacterium
AATGTTGCTTAACTTTTCTGTCCTGTTTTCTGTTGACAGATCAGTGTGTAAGCTTTCACGCGAGGAACTTGTTTTTCAACACCTGTTTGGACATCGTGAGTGCTTATCGTACTCACAGTATCCGTTGCCAAGCCTTGGTATCCTTTATCTGCCACCGCTTCACAGCCTGTTGGTAATCGTTCTAAAGTTTGCAATTGATCGCAGAGTTTTTTGTCGTGAATTGCACCAGGAACAGGCACACTGACTGCCGCGATGTGCCAAAGACCATCTGTTGCAATCTGTGTTTTCAAGGTAAATTCATGCTGCTTCCCAGAAAAATACAACTTCCGAATTTCGTTATTTTTTCCTGGACGCGACACCCTTTGCTCAGTCGCATCGATTAACGCAAGTCCATCTTCCAATTGTTCTGGAAGCATTGCCCCCAAGTCATTGTCGCCTATCTTGATTCAAGAGGAATAACCATTTGGCTTAAAAAAGTGTTATAAATAGCAAAAAGTTATGATCTATCCTACCTCTTAAGACGAATTAATTATGCTCACTTCTGCAGATTTTGAGACGCTGCGCCTAACCTTTCAAGTAGCGAGTCTTGCGACGATTTTTATGTTGCTTTTCGGTACGCCGCTGGCGTGGTGGCTTGCGAGAACCCAATCAAAATACAAAGGTATCATCAATGCAATCGTCGCATTGCCACTGGTTTTGCCACCTACGGTATTGGGGTTTTATTTGCTGGTGATATTAGGTAAAAATGGTCCGATTGGACAAATCACCACGCAGTTGGGTCTTGGAACGTTGCCGTTCACATTTGCGGGACTTGTCGTGTCATCGTTTCTCTATTCACTTCCTTTCGTGGTTCAGCCGTTGCAAACTGCATTTTCAGCCATTGGCAATAGACCGCTTGAAGCAGCCGCAACCCTTCGTGCAAGTCCGCTGGATACGTTTTTTAGTGTTGTTGTGCCGCTGTCAAAATCAGGTTTTCTTACGGCAACGGTATTGGGGTTTGCTCATACGGTCGGAGAGTTTGGGGTGGTGCTGATGGTGGGTGGAAATATTCCCGATAAAACACGCGTGGTATCGGTGCAAATATATAATCACGTTGAAGCATTAGAATACAGCGAGGCACATTGGCTAGCTGGTGGACTTCTAGCGTTCTCATTTTGTGTTTTGTGGATACTCTACAGCATTGTTAAAACACCTTCATCACTACAATTGCACAAATGAACGCGTCTATTATTGCTAAATTTAAATTGAGTTACGGTGAATTCAAACTCGACGTTGATTTGTCCTTGCCTAGCTCAGGCATTACCGTTTTATTTGGGCATTCAGGTTCGGGAAAAACGACATTACTGCGTTGCATTGCCGGTTTACAAAAAGCGCCAGAGGGATATTTAAAAATCAATGGCGAGGTTTGGCAAGACAGCGATAAACGCCTTTTCATTCCTACGCATCAACGTGCACTAGGGTATGTTTTTCAAGAGGCTAATTTATTTGCACATTTGAGTGTAAATGAGAATCTCAATTATGGGTTAAAGCGGCTTAAAAACAGCA
>CAJBJW010000253.1 GCA_903953455.1 uncultured Pseudomonadota bacterium
AGATTAGTCACACGCAGTGATTTTGATGGCTTGATTTGTGCGGTACTTTTGAAAGAGTTAAATTTAATTGAAGAAATTAAATTCGTTCACCCAAAAGATATGCAGGACGGCATCATTGAAATTACCGATAATGATATTACCACCAATTTACCTTACGTGAGTGGTGTGCATTTAGCATTTGATCATCATTTGAGTGAGACTATTCGTAACGGTAAGGCTGATAATTATATTATCGATCCAGATGCGCCTTCTGCTGCGCGCGTCGTTTATGATTACTACGGTGGTGAGTCAAGGTTCCCTGTGCATTGGAACGAGATGATGACGGCGGTTGATAAGGGTGATTCAGCGCAATTTAGTAAAGACGAAATTCTCCATCCGACAGGTTGGGTGCTTTTGAATTTCTTAATGGACGCGAGAACAGGCTTAGGTCGTTTTAAAAATTTCACCGTGTCTAATTATCAATTGATGATGGATTTAATTGATTATTGCAAGGATCACACCATTGAGGATATTTTAAATCTACCGGATGTTCAAGAACGCGTTGAATTATTCAAAGAGCATGAAAACGCAGCAAAAGATCAAATTACCCGTTGTGCAAGTGTTCATGGAAATTTAGTGGTACTCGATTTACGTAAAGAAGAAACGATTTTTGCGGTCAATCGTTTTATGATTTACGCAATTTACCCTGAATGTAATATATCAATTCACGTCATGTGGGGTATGTGGCAACAAAATACCGTATTTGCCATTGGAAAATCGATTTTGAATCTTACATCGAACACGAATATCGGTGAATTATGTCTTAGCTACAACGGTGGTGGACATTTGAATGCGGGTACGTGTCAGGTGGCAAATGAAAATAGCGACAATGATTTAAATGATATTATCGCTAAAATCAACGCTGATGGTTAAATCGCTTTTTTGAAGCTGTCGTTTTTTCACTCGGCGTATTGTTTTTACAATACGCCGTTTTTATTTTGGCGTTATCTTATGAAAAAAATGAAAAAAATCTTTCTTCCTATTGCCTTTATTTGTCTTCCCGCTGCGAGTTTTGCAACGCCACAAATTAGTGAACATATTCTTTCAAATGGATTGAAAGTGCTTGTTCAAGAAGATCATCGCTCACCGGTTGCGGTATCGCAAGTGTGGTATAAAGTGGGCTCAAGCTATGAGCCCAACGGAATAACCGGTATTTCTCACATGCTTGAGCATACGATGTTCAAAGGAACAGATAAGCATCCAGCAGGTGAGTTTTCACGCATTATTGCGCAAAATGGCGGAGAAGAAAATGCGTTCACAGGGCAGGACTACACCGCCTATTTTCAAACTATGGCAGCGTCAAAATTAGCGGTGAGTTTTGAGCTTGAAGCCGACAGAATGCGTCATTTGAATATTTTGCCTGAAGAGCTAAAAAAAGAATTGGAAGTAGTGACTGAAGAGCGTCGTATGCGCACAGAAGATAATCCACAAGCAAAAATGGCAGAGCAATTTGCCGCGATGGCGTATACGAGTAGTCCGTATAAAAACCCGATTATTGGCTGGCCTAGTGATATTGCCGCTTATACTGCGCCTGATTTGCAAGCATGGTATCAACGCTGGTATGCGCCTAATAACGCGACGCTTGTAGTAGTCGGCGACGTTAAAACCAGTGATGTTTTTGAACTTGCGCAGCAATATTTTGGTGAGTTGCAACCTAGTGACATCGTACCGCTCAAGCCGCAAGTTGAAATGCCTCAACAGGGTGTGCGTAAAATGACCATGAAAGTCCCTGCAAAATTACCGTCTGTTGTGCTGGCTTATCATGTCCCAACACTCAAAACGGCCAAAGACGAATCCGAAGTCTATGCGCTTGAAGTGTTAGCGGGCGTTTTAGATGGTGGAAATAGTGCCCGTTTGAGTGCTACGTTAATTCGCGGTAAGCAAATTGCCGTGGCCGCAAGTGCGGGCTACAACATGGGTTCACGCCTTGATGATTTATTTGAACTCGAAGGCACGCCTGCAGAAGGAAAAACGGTGCTGGATGTAGAAGCGGCATTAAAACATGAAATTGCGCAGTTGCAAGCAAAACTCATTGAACCGGCTGAACTTGATCGTATTAAAGCGCAAGTCTTAGCAGGACAAGTGTATCAGCGCGATTCTAATTTTTATCAAGCGATGCAACTGGGAATGATGGAAACCATTGGTTTAGGTTGGCAAAAAAGCGGTGAATATGTGTCGAAAATTAATCAAGTGACTGCTGAACAAGTACGCGCTGTTGCTCAAAAATATTTAATTGAAGACCATTTAAATATTGCCTATTTAGAACCCCAAAAAATTAACGTATCACAAAAATGAGGATGCATGAAAACGTTTAACGACGAACTCGCGCAGCATATTGCTGTTATGCAATGCGCTGCGCAGTGTAGCGACGTTGTGCAAGAAGCTGCAAAACTATTAATCGAGACCTTTGAGCGTGGCCATAAAGTTTTATTATGCGGCAATGGCGGTAGTGCCGCCGATGCACAGCATATTGCCGCCGAATTTGTTGTGCGCTACGAGAAAAAACGTCGTGCTTTGCCGGCCATTGCGCTGACAACGGACAGTTCCATTTTGACTGCGCACGCCAATGATTTTGAGTTTGACAGTGTATTTGCGCGGCAAATTGAAGCGCTTGGCAGTGCTGGTGATACATTGATTGCTATTTCAACCTCGGGTAATAGCAAAAATATTTTGCAAGCGGCGCACGCTGCTAAAGCAAAAGGGTTAAACGTCATTGCGTTAACCGGTGAGGGTGGTGGCGCGTTAGTTGACATGGCGACATTGACCATCAAAGTGCCGTCAACCGTGACAGCGCGTATTCAAGAAGCCCATATTTTGATTGGGCATTACTGGTGTGGTGTCGTTGAAGGAAGTAGTGATGTTAGCTAATTTGCCTGATTTTAAAGCCGCGC
>CAJBJW010000254.1 GCA_903953455.1 uncultured Pseudomonadota bacterium
GCTTATTGGCTAATCACTATAAAACGCTCGCGAAGGGCAAAGAAAGCGATTATGAAAATGCGGATTTGCAAGCACAAGCACTGCGCGATAAATTAAAAGCGCATGAACTGGCTGTAACCGAATTTGCCGATATTATCAACGCGCCAGATTTAACGGAATTCACTGCAGGTCTAATGGATATCGTGCAACGATGGAGTTTTGTTGCACAGCAAGATAATGACATCGTCGCTGATTGGCTCAGTTTTAAATTTCCTAAAAAACGCGATTTCGATAACTTAGTGCACCATGAACTCATCGACAAAGGTGAATTTAATGTGTGGATGGGTGAGCATCGCCGTCGTCGTGATGGATTTAAACTCACTGATCCGCGCTACAACGAACGCCAAGTATTATCCGAAGTAAATCATTGTATTTACTGCCATGAGCGCGATACAGATTCGTGTTCAAAAGGAATGCGCAATAAGAAAAATAATACGTTCAAGGAAGATCCCATGGGCGTGACCACGATTGGTTGTCCACTGGATGAAAAAATTTCAGAAATGAACATCGTCAAGCGTGGTGGCGACAATATCGGTGCGCTGGCGATTGTCACGGTGGATAACCCCATGTGTGCAGGTACGGGTCATCGTATTTGTAATGAATGTATGAAAGGGTGTATTTATCAAAAAACCGATCCAGTCAACATTCCGCAAATTGAAACCAATGTATTAACTGACGTACTTTTCATGCCTTATGGGTTTGAAATTTACAGTTTGCTGACTCGCTGGAATCCGCTCAATGTAAAGCGTCCTGTCATGTTGCCGTATAACGGCAAAAATGCGCTCGTCGTGGGGTTAGGCCCTGCGGGTTACACCATGAGTCATTATTTGCTCAATGAAGGTTTTGCTGTTGCAGGGATTGATGGTTTAAAACTCGAGCCGCTGCCAGTTGAATTAACAGGTGATGAAAATACATTGCCGCAGCCTATTGTTGATTTCAACGATCTTTACGAAGAGTTAGATACACGTGTTTTGGCAGGTTTTGGTGGTGTTGCTGAGTATGGTATTACGGTGCGATGGGATAAGAACTTTTTAAAAGTGATGTATCTCATGCTGCTGCGTCGTGAAAATTTCCGTGCTTATGGTGGTGTGCGTTTTGGTGGCACACTCAATGTAGATGATGCGTGGGATATGGGATTTGATCATATTTGTATTGCGTCGGGTGCAGGTCAACCAACGATTATTGATATAAAAAATAACTTAATTCGTGGTATTCGCAAAGCGTCAGATTTCTTAATGGCGTTGCAATTAACGGGTGCGGCGAAAGCTTCATCGCTAGCGAACTTACAAGTGCGGTTGCCGGCAGGTGTTATTGGCGGTGGTTTGACAGCGGTTGATACAGCAACGGAGTTGATGGCGTATTATCCCGTGCAAGTAGAAAAAGTGTTGCACCGTTATGAAACATTGGTGAGAATTTATGGTCAACCTACGGTTCGTGCAAGCTACAACAAAGAAGAAATTATTATTTTAGAGGAGTTTTTAGCACACGGGAAAGCCATTGTAGCTGAACGCGCACGAGCAGAAGAAACTGGAGAATTGCCAGATTTTCAACCACTTGTTGAATCATGGGGTGGCGTGACGCTGTTCTATCGTAAAGGCATTAAAGATGCGCCTGCCTATCGTCAAAACCACGAAGAAATCAGTGAGGCTTTGGAAGAGGGTATTGCTCTTGCTGAATTTATGAGTCCAGTGGGAGCAAATGCGGATGAATATGGCCATTTGGTGTCTGTGGATTTCCAAAATACAGATACAAAATTGCCTGTGAATGTGCCGTTACGCAACTTATATGTTGCCGCAGGAACCTCACCTAATACGATTTATCAAAGTGAATATCCTGATACTTTTGTCATGGATAAATGGTTCTTCCAGCGTTACGAGCCTGAATTTGATAATGGTGAAATCAAATTAGTGGCGATGAATGATGTAAAAATGCCTAAGTTAGGTAAGCCTGCACCCCTTACGTCCTATCAAAAAGACGGCAAATTTATTAGTTTCTACGGCGATAATCATCCCGTTTACGCGGGTAACGTTGTTAAAGCCATGGCGAGTGCGAAAAATGGTTATCCCTACATCGTAAAATTATTTGAGAAAGAGCTATCTACTTTAAATCCAGCTAATCAAGCTGAACGCGATATTGCAGCAAGAAATTTATTTGCGCGTTTAGATGAGGCGTTCAAAGCGACGATTGTGGCTATTAATCGCTTAACACCCACTATTATTGAATTAGTGGTGAGAGCGCCACTTGCGGCAGAAAAATTCGAAGCGGGTCAATTTTATCGTGTACAAAACTTTAAAGCGTATGCGCCTACTGTTGAAGGAACGCTCCTTGCTTCTGAAGGGCTGGCGTTAACAGGTGCGGAAGTAAATAAAGAAAACGGTACTGTATCGCTTATTACCCTTGAAATGGGATCTTCATCTCGTCTATGTGCGACATGGAAAGCAGGTGATCCAGTTGTTTTAATGGGCGTGACAGGCACTCCAACTGAAATTCCTACCGGTGAAACTGTTTTACTTATTGGTGGTGGTTTAGGTAATGCGGTATTGTTCTCGATTGGTAAAGCGCTACGCTTGGCTGGGAATCGTGTTATTTATTTCGCTGGTTATAAAAATCCTCAAGATCGTTTCAAAGTTGAAGATGTTGAAGCGGCAGCAGATTTAGTTATTTGGACGGTGGATCAAGGTGAAGATGTTCAGCCATTTGTGCCTACACGTCCACAAGATAAAACGTTTGTAGGAAATATTTTAGAATCCATGGTTGCTTATGGTAGTGGTCAATTGGGTGAACAACCCATTTTGCTCTCTGACGTGGATCATTTGATTGTCATTGGTTCGGATCGTATGATGGAAGCGGTAAAAAATGCGCGTTTTGATGTGCTAAAACCGTATTTAACGAAGGCACATCAGGCGATAGGATCAATTAATTCACCGATGCAATGCATGATGAAAGGCATTTGTGCGCAGTGCTTGTGTAAACACGTGGATAAAGAAACGGGTAAAGAGTTCTTTGTCTATTCATGTTACAACCAAGATCAAGATTTAGATAAAGTCGATTTTCCCAACTTGAATGCACGTTTAAAACAAAATACGGTGCAAGAAAAGTTGTCTAATCTTTGGTTGGATTATTTGTTGACGAAGTAAGTTTTTAATTATTGATTGGGTGACATTTTTATATTGAAAATGTCACCTCTAAATATCTACAGGTAACAGAAATTGATAACAGAGAGTTTATAAAAATGAATGCATTAACTTTTAGCTACGCTCGTCAAAATTTCGCTGATATTATGCGAACTGTCAATGATGACCATTCGCCTGTTGTTGTTACGCATCAAAAGGAAAAACCGGTTGTTATTATGTCGCTGGAAGATTATGAAAGTTTTGAAGAAACAGCTTATTTGTTGAGAAATCAAACAGGCGCACAGCGATTGCTTGAGTCCGTTGCCGAATTACGCGCGGGCAATGGTGTTGTCAGAGAATTAGTAGATGACAATTAAGATTTCAAGCAAAGGTTGGGAAGATTATTTGTATTGGCAGTCAACTGATCGTGCGGTGTTAAAACGTATCAATACGTTAATAAAAGATATTCAACGTGAGCCTTTCGCAGGATTAGGAAAACCAGAACCGCTGAAACATCAATTATCAGGTTTTTGGTCAAGACGAATTGATGCTCAGCATCGTTTAGTTTATATCTACGAAGATAATATGCTGCTGATTGCGCAATGTCGAGATCATTATTAAGCATTGTACTGTGTATTCTTTGAATACGCTGGACAAAGTTGGTTTCCCCAATTTGAATGCGTGTTTAAAACAAAATAACGTGCAGGAAAAATTGTCTAATCGTTGGCTTGATTACTTGTTAACGAAATAACGCTATGCTCAACTTTTAATTTTTACTGATTCCTTATAAATCAAAATTTTGTAAATTTTTTGAAATTATGAAAATTTCAAATTCACACAATTTAAGCTAAAACTGTAATTTCTTAACTGACAAAACTAGATTTTAGGTTGCACTAAAATTAAGAAAAAATCACAATAGACTGAAATTTAAGGATATTTTAAAAAATTAAAAGTTGAGCATCGCGTGAAATAAGATTTTTATATTGGAAATGTCACCTATAAAAGCGGCTTAATGCAAAATAGAATTTTCCCTACGAACCAAGAAAATTATTAAACTTTCTATCTAAACGTAAATCAAAAGTAACC
>CAJBJW010000255.1 GCA_903953455.1 uncultured Pseudomonadota bacterium
CGACGAACACCTTCACCTAAACGGAAATGACGCGCATAAACGTTGTCTAAACCTTCTGCAAATAATAAATCGAGTGATTTACGCAATCCGTATAAAATAGGTAAGTTAGGTGTATAAGGTGTGTAACCTGTTGCGTTGTTTGTAATTTGATCTTTTAAATCAAGGAAACAACGTGGATAAGTGGATGTTTCAACGGCTTTCAACGCTTTTTGGCTAAAGGCTAAAAATGCACCGCCCGCTGGTAACATAAATCCTTTTTGTGAACCGCTAATAATAGAGTCAACGCCCCATTCATCCATTTTAAATTCGATACTGGCAATTGAACTTACGCCATCAACAAACAAAAATGCTGGGTGTTTTGCGGCGTCCATGGCTTTGCGCATGCCAGCGATATCGGAAGTCACACCAGTAGATGTTTCATTGTGTGTCGCTAAAACCGCTTTAATTTCGTGATGGGTATCTTCTTTTAAACGCGCTTCAAGTTTGTCGAGCGGAACACCTTTGCCCCACACTTCTTCGTGCAATTCCACTTCAAAACCCAAACGTGTTGCCATATTTGCCCATAAATGCGCAAATTGACCAAAACGGTAAATTAACACTTTATCGCCTGGATTTAAAACGTTTGTTAAGGTGACTTCCCAACCTGCTGTACCGGTTGCTGGAAAAATAAACGCTTGGCCTGTTGTTGTACCGAAAACTTTTTTCAAATCTTCAAGTAATGGTGCAAATAATTTAGGAAAAATAGGTGAACGGTGATCTTCCATTGGAACGTGCATTGCGTTAAGCACTTCGTTTGGAACATTGGTTGGACCTGGAATATAAAGGTGGTTACGACCTGCCATGATTTATCTCGCTTGTAAAGTTTAAAATATGTGAAAAAACGCGCAATAATGACTTAGCCACTGGTAATCAGCAAGATTTTACGCGCTAAAGTCATGTTAAAAATTGACTTTACCTGCTTGAAAAGTAGAATGATTAACTTTATTTTCAATTTTCATTCCAGCTTTTAAGGCTGAATGAGTAATTTTTACGTTTCAAGACATTCAAAGGAAAAATTTTAATGAGTCACACTTTATACACGTCATCAGTGTCACGCGTACAGCGTTGCGAATTAGCCGTTCCTGGCTCAAGCCCTGAAATGTTTGAAAAAGCGTTAAAAAGTGGTGTCGATTTTATCTTTTTAGATTTAGAAGATGCCGTCGCCCCTGATGATAAATTGCAAGCACGTAAAAACGTCATTTCCGCCATCAATGATTTAGATTGGAAAGGGCATGGCATTACCGTATCGGTGCGTATCAATGGATTAGATACGCAATATATGGTGCGCGATGTGGTGGATTTAGTTGAGCAAGCAGGCAGTAAAATCGATACCATTTTAATTCCCAAAGTGGGCGTTTACTCAGACGTTTACATGGTTGAAGCGATGCTCAGTCAACTTGAAACGCAGCAAGGCTTAAAAAATAAAATTGGCATTGAAGCGTTAATCGAAACCGCGTTAGGTATGGCCAATGTCGAAGACATTGCAAAACAAGGTGCCTTAGGCGGTCGTCTTGAAGCCTTGCATTTTGGCGTCGCGGATTACGCGGCAAGTAATCGCGCAAGAACAGTCAATATTGGTGGTTTAAATCCTGACTATCCCGGTGACCAATGGCATTTTGCATTAAGCCGCATGACGGTTGCCTGCCGCGCGTATGGATTGCGTCCCATTGACGGTCCATTTGGCGATATTAAAGACCCTGAAGGCTATATTGCCGGTGCAAGACGCGCAGCGGCTTTAGGTTGCGAAGGTAAATGGGCCATTCATCCGTCACAAATCGCATTGGCTAATGAAGTTTTCACGCCACCTGAAGCGGAAGTCAATAAAGCAAAACGCATTTTAGAAGCACTCAAAGAAGCGGCTGCGCAAGGTAAAGGCGCCGCTGCGCTTGACGGTCGTTTAATCGACGCCGCGTCTGAGCGCATGGCAAACAACGTGGTACGTGCAGCCGAAGCAATTGCCGCTAAAACACGTTAAGTGACAAGGTATATAGCTAAATAAGGCGCTAAATTAACTAAATTAAGTGCCAATTTTATAAAAAGCCATCCCTGCATAGTGAATGCTATCAAAACGCTCATGCGATAATTTGAAACATTTGCTATGCAGTCGATACAACGCATCGTGATACCTCATAAATATGACAAACCATAAGGTTATCACGCTCACGTTAATGACAGTTGCCCATCCTAAAATGCTACGCAGTCAATCAACTGTCATATCAGGCACCCAAAACACGTAAAAAGCTATATAATATAGATGGTTATATAACAGTTATCATTTTAATACAATAGGAAGTTTTATGGATATTCATGAATATCAAGCCAAAGAATTATTAAGTGGCTATGGCGTCAAAATCGCAGAAGGCGGTATTGCGCATAATGCAGAAGAAGCGGTGCAACGCGCGAGAGAAATTGGTGGCCATATTTGGGTGGTTAAAGCACAAATTCACTCAGGTGCACGCGGTAAAGCCGGTGGCATTAAAGTCTGCAAAACCATCGACGAAGTCAACACCGCTACGAATGATTTATTGCATAAAGTCTTAGTGACGCATCAAACGGGTGCGGCAGGTAAATTATGCGATAAAGTTTACGTTGAAGCTGGCACTGATATTCAAAAAGAATTGTATTTCTGTTTCTTAGTTGACCGTATTTCTGAGCGTATCGTCATGGTCGGTTCAGCACAAGGCGGCATGGAAATCGAAGAATTAGCTGAAACCAATCCTGAAGCCATTACAAAAATTTATATTGAGCCAGCTGTTGGCCTTCAAGATTATCAAGCGCGTGAAATGGCATTTGCCATGGGTTTAGCGCCTGAATTGATGAGTCACGCAGTAAAAACTATTAAAGGCTGCTACCGTGCATTGCGTGATTTAGACGCGAATATGCTCGAAATCAATCCATTAGTGATTACAGGCAATAACGAATTAGTCGCGCTTGACGCGAAAATGGGCTTTGATGAAAACGCCCTATTCCGTCGCGCTAAAATTGCTGATTTGCGCGATAAAACCCAAGAAGATCCACGCGAAACCGCTGCCGCAGACCATGGCCTTAGCTATGTTGGTTTGGATGGTGACATCGGCTGCATGATTAACGGTGCGGGCCTTGCAATGGCTACTATGGATATGATTAAACTTGCTGGCGGTGAACCCGCTAACTTCCTTGACGTGGGCGGTGGTGCATCGGCTGAGCGTACTGAAAAAGCGTTCCGTTTAGTGTTAGCTGACAAAAATGTAAAAGCCATGCTCGTAAATATCTTTGCAGGAATTAACCGTTGTGATTGGATTGCGCAAGGTGTCGTTCAGGCTGTTAAAAATATCGACATGAAAGTGCCGTTGATTGTGCGTTTATCGGGAACAAATGTGGAAGAAGGTCGTCGCATTATTGCAGAAAGCGGTTTGCCCATTATCACCGCTGAAACCTTAGCCGAAGCGGCAGAAAAAGCCGTTGCCGCACGCAATCAAGTTGTCGCTAACGAAACCGCAGGAGCTTAACACATGGCCATTTTTATTAAC
>CAJBJW010000256.1 GCA_903953455.1 uncultured Pseudomonadota bacterium
GATATGAGTTATTATTTACTAAAACTCATGTCTTATGTAGGCATAATATGGGAATTAAGGTCCGTTCCACCTAAGCGTTTACATTCAAATCTTATTGAAAAGGATGCAAAATAATGAACATCGCCATTGTGGGTAGCGGTATTTCTGGAATTTACGCCGCGTATTATTTGAGTAAAAAGCATCATGTTACGCTGTATGAGGCGAATAGTTATTTAGGTGGGCATACTGATACGCACAATATCACGATAGAGGGAAAATCTTATGCCGTGGACACTGGATTTATTGTCTTTAACGAACATAATTATCATTATTTTTGTCAATTCCTAGCCGATTTAAACGTCAAATCGCAAGCGTCGGATATGACCTTTAGTGTCACTGACGCCGTTTCTGGCCTTGAATACAATGCGACCACGTTAGATAAACTATTTTGTCAGCGTCGAAATTTACTCAGTCCTCGTTTTTATCGGATGGTGAGCGATATATTACGGTTTTATCGTCAAGCCCCTGCCCTTTTAAATAGTAGAGACGATAGCTTAACGCTAGGTGATTATTTGCATCAACAGCAATACAGTCAAGCTTTTATTGATGATCATATTCTTCCAATGGCATGCGCGTTATGGTCGGGTTCACCAAAAAGGGTAAGGGATTTTCCGGTGCGTTATTTTGTTGCCTTTATGGCCAATCATCAAATGTTAAAGACCGATAACCGGCCACAATGGCGAACCGTTTGCGGGGGATCTTCATCGTATATTCAAGCATTTAAGCGTGTGTTTAACGGTGATATTCGCTTAGCCTCTCCTGTGCACACAGTTGAGCGAGATCAAAGTGGCGTAATAGTGAAAACCAACGATGGTCAAGAGCGTTACGATCAAGTGATTTTAGCGTGCCATAGTGATCAAGCACTTAAGTTATTAGCAAATTCTAGTCATCAAGAAAATGAAATTTTAGGCGCGATGACTTTTCAAGATAATGAAGTGGTGTTGCATACGGATGCTAATCTCATGCCAAAACACCCTAAAGCGTGGGCAAGTTGGAATGCACTCAAATTAAATGACGATCAAACTCGCTGCACCGTAACGTATTATATGAATTTACTTCAAAATTTAGAGGCGCCGCAACCTTTATTGGTCACGCTAAACTGCACAGATCACATTGATCCAAACAAAATTCTGCAAAAAAGAAATTATCATCATCCTGTTTACACGCCGTCTAGTTTAGCCGCACAAAAGCGTCGTCATGAAATCAATGGGATAAACAATACTTGGTATGTTGGAGCGTATTGGGGATGGGGTTTTCATGAGGACGGTGCTCAAAGTGCTGAGGACGTTATTAAGCGGTTAGGTGCGGTAATATGACCGCTTTCAAAAGCCAATTTTTTGAAGGGTGGATTCGACATCGTCGATATTTACCCAAAAAACATACGTTCTTCTACACGCTCTTTTTAAGCTGGTTGGATCTTGAAGAATTAAATCAAGTTGTAGCACAAAGTCCTTTTTGGTCTTTAGAACGCTTTAATTTGGTGAGTTTTTATCGACGAGATTATCTGGGCAATAAAAACCAAGATTTGTCTGAAGCGGTAAAATTGTGCATTAAGCAGCACACTGGTGAAACGTTCAATGGCCGCATTTGCTTGCTTACACATCTGCGCTTTTTGGGGCTTTGTTTTAATCCCGTGAGTTTTTATTTCTGTTTTCTTGAAGGGTCAAACGCACCTCGTTATATTCTTGCGGATATTCATAATACACCTTGGAATGAACGCTACTGCTATGTATTAGATACAAGTGAGAAAGCGACCTCCCAAAAGGAATGGCAATTTGAATTTTACTTTGATAAAGCATTTCATGTGTCACCATTTATGCCCATGGATCAGCAATACCGATGGCAGTTTAGTTTTCATGATGCTAATTTAACAATACACATGCAATTAGAACAGGAAAATGAATGTTGTTTTGACGCTACTATGCAATTAAAAGCAGAGAAATTAAGTCCATCTAAAATGATTAAGATGCCATTACATTACCCTTTTATGCCATTCATCATCATTTTTGCTATTTATTGGCACGCTTTACGTTTATGGATTAAAGGCATTCCTTTTTATAGTCATCCAGACACATAATCCAACTAAATAGATATGTTCTTTTAGGCCTAAATTTAGTCAATTGCATGAGGCATAAATTAAGTATATGAACATTTTCAAACCAAATTAATGACTAATCAATGAGGCGTTGACTCAAATTAGGTTTATTTTTTTTATTTTCCATGCTGAATATTTATAAAATATTAGAAGGCTCCATGAA
>CAJBJW010000257.1 GCA_903953455.1 uncultured Pseudomonadota bacterium
ATAATAGAAAGGTCAGCGTCTTTGTCATAATAAACTTGCATGGTTTTGTCCTGTGTTAAAAGGGTTTAAAAAAAGTTAAATTTAATGTAAATCAATATCAATGAACTTGAGAGCGTTATCAATGGCGTAAAAATGGTCGAATTGCTCAAATAAGCGATTTTCGTCCTCTTCTTTAGCTGTTGAACTAGAAAAAATTGTCAGCATCAACTTAGTTTGTTGCCATTGCAACGTTGGTTTTGCATTCTCAAAAACATCAATAATGGGTTGTTCAACCCAAATTAAAAAATCGGCTAAATCATGTTCAAAAATATAGGATTTGATAGTGTGTAGGTCATTTGTTAAACGAAATCGCTGCGCAATCAATTCAAATGAATGTTCAAAAATAGCAAGTTCTTCTTGTGCTTTTGTACTAATTCCATTTTTAAACATGATTAAATTTTAATAAAAAATCAAAGATGCAAGCCCTTCTCGCCACGAGAAATACCTGTTGCACCTGAGCGAACGACTTCAATGATACTCGCTTTATCAATTGTCGCGATGAAGGCATCGAGTTTATCTGATGTGCCAGTCATTTCAATGACATAAGACGTGGGCGTGACATCAATAATTTTTCCGCGAAAAATATCAACTACACTGCGCAACTCTTCACGAATTTTGTCAGAGGCTTTAATTTTAACGAGCATCAATTCACGTTCAATGTGAATAGTCTGCGCTAAATCGATCAATTTTACCACGTCAATGAGTTTATTTAATTGCTTGGTAATTTGTTCGATAATATCCTCAGTGCCGCGCGTGACAAGCGTCATGCGTGATAAACTGGGGTCTTCAGTGGGCGCCACAGTGAGTGATTCAATGTTATAGCCACGCGCTGAAAACAAACCCGCGACGCGTGAGAGAGCGCCCGCCTCATTTTCAATGAGTATAGAAATAATATGACGCATTATGACAACTCCCGATCCGTTGAGGTACCAATGGCAACTCGCAGTTTCATGTCATTGTGTGCTTTACCCGCTTCAATCATGGGATAAACATTCTCCGTTCTGTCGGTTATGATGTCTAAAAATACCGTTCTATCTTTCATTGCAAACGCTTTTTCCAACGCGCCACGAACGTCTTCGGGTTTGTCAATTCGAATCCCGACGTGTCCATACGCTTCAGCTAATTTCACAAAATCAGGAATGGTTTCCATATAGGAATGCGAATAGCGACTTTGATATGAAAATTCTTGCCACTGACGCACCATGCCCATATAACTGTTATTTAAGTTAATGATTTTAATAGGCGTTTTATATTGCAGCGCCGTCGATAATTCTTGAATACACATTTGAATACTTGCATCACCCGTGACACAAGCTACATCAGCATTCGGATGAGCCAGTTTGACGCCAATGGCAGCGGGTAAACCAAATCCCATCGTGCCAAGACCGCCTGAGTTAATCCAGCGGCGTGGTTTATCAAATGGGTAATATTGCGCTGCCCACATTTGATGTTGACCAACGTCAGAGGTGACATAAGCTTCGCCGTTGGTCACTTGATACAGTTGCTCAATGACATATTGCGGCTTTATAGCGATGCTTTGGCGATCAAACTCTAAGCAGTCGATGCTGCGCCATTGATCAATTAGTTTCCACCAAGCGTCAGAAGCAGGTTTATCGATTTTATATTTCGCTTCTTTTAAACCATCAATTAATTGTTCAATAACGAGTTTGACTTCGCCAACAATGGGCACATCTACTTTGACGGTTTTTGAGATGGATGCAGGATCAATATCAACATGAATGATTTTGGCGTAAGGGCAAAATAATTCCAATTTGCCCGTCACGCGATCATCAAAACGCACACCAATAGCGACAATCAAATCACTCTCGTGCATGGCCATATTCGCTTCATACGTCCCGTGCATCCCAAGCATACCGACAAATTGAGTGTCTGTTGCGGGATAAGCGCCAAGTCCCATGAGGGTGTTTGTGACGGGATAGCCGAGTATTTTGGCTAAATTGGTTAATTCATGGCTACCTTCACCTAAAACAACACCACCACCCGCGTAAATAATGGGGCGTTTGGCATGGAGTAATAATTCAATCGCTTTTTTAACTTGACCTTTGTTACCTGTGGTTGCAGGATGATAAGAGCGCATTTCCACTTTTTTAGGATAATGGTAAGGCACTTTGACATTAGGCGATGTCATGTCTTTTGGGATATCAATGACAACAGGCCCAGGTCGACCGGACGTTGCAACATAAAAGGCTTTTTTGATCGTTTCTGCAATTTTGCTAACGTCGCTAATTAAAAAATTATGTTTAACGCAAGGGCGGGTAATGCCCACCATGTCGACTTCTTGAAATGCATCACTGCCGATGACAGCCGAAGGTACTTGACCTGAAATGACTACCATGGGAATGGAATCCATATAGGCGGTAGCAATACCTGTAACGGCATTGGTTGCGCCAGGTCCTGAGGTGACAAGCACGACACCCGGTTTTCCTGTTGCGCGAGCATAACCATCCGCAGCGTGCGTTGCACCCTGTTCGTGTCGTACTAAAATATGTTTTACATCATCTTGTTGAAACAGTGCATCATATAAATGCAGTACCGCACCACCAGGATAGCCAAAAATATACTCAACACCTTCGTCTTTAAGACTTTGTATTACAATCTGTGCGCCATTTAGCTCCACACTTTTATCCTCAAGTAAACTGAAATATAACGTTTGTTGTGTACAATTATAGTAAATTTGTGTCAAAAATACTTCACTTTTTCACCCTGTTAGATGCTAGGGGATTTTTTATTGATACTTAGGACTCGGTATTAACGGCTTTTTCGCTTTAGTTGACGTTGCTTTTTTACGTCCGGTATAGTGTGACTAACCTTCTGTTTTTGGAATTACTTTTATCATGTCTAAATTCACGCATTTGCCGCGTTGGAAAAATTATCTCACGCTCTGTAAACCTAATGTAGTAGCAGAAATGTTATTTACGGCTGTTGTTGGGATGTTGCTTGCGATGCCGACATTGCCGCCTATCGATTTGATGATTTATGGTTTGATCGGTATCGGTTTTGCGTCTGCGTCTGCTGCGGCTATTAATCATTTTATTGATCGTAATGCGGATGCCAAAATGCGCCGCACTGAAAATCGCCCTCTGCCGCAAGGAACGTTAACTTCGGCAAACGTGCTAGTTTTTGCAACGATTTTAGGGGTAAGTGCGATGATTTTACTTATCACTAAAGTCAATATGCTCACGGCTATTCTGACATTTTTGTCTTTATTTGGTTATGCGTTTATTTATACCTGTTATTTAAAACGCGCTACCCCGCAAAATATTGTCATTGGCGGCTTATTTGGCTCAACTCCTCCGCTACTGGGCTGGTGCGCTATGACGGGTGAAGTCCATCCTTATGCTCTGCTGCTGGCGTTAATTATTTTTGTTTGGACACCACCGCATTTTTGGGCATTGGCCATTGCGCGTCAGGAAGAATATGCGAAAGTGGATATTCCCATGTTGCCTGTGACGCATGGTGCTGATTACACGCGTCTGCAAATTTTGCTGTATACCATTTTACTTACTATCGTGACCGTTTTGCCGTATATAACGGGCATGAGTGGCTTGATTTATATGGGGTCAACACTCCTTCTTAATATCGTCTTTTTGTATCTTGTTATTGTTATGATGCGAGTTAAGGACAATAAAACGGCTATGCGCACGTTTTGGTATTCCATTGTCTATATTACATTGCTCTTTGCGGCATTATTACTTGATCACTATATGAGATTTACGCTATGACACTAAGACACCACGAACATAGTCCGCAAGAGGAGCATCCGTTTGCAGACATTGTTCGTATTTTAGGCAAGGGTAAAAAAGGCTCGCGTCCTTTGACGCACGAAGAAGCGCATCGTGCGATGAAAATGATTCTGGCAGGTGAAGTGCTCCCTATTCAATTAGGCGCGTTTTTAATGCTTATGCGGGTTAAAGAAGAAACGTCTGAAGAATTGGCGGGGTTTGTTGAGGCGGCACGAGAATTTTTTGCATTCTCACACAACGTAAAAGTGGATTTAGATTGGTCATCTTATGCGGGAAAACGTCGGCATTTGCCCTGGTTTTTATTATCTGCGCTGCTGCTAGTTGAAAACGGTACTACGGTCTTTATGCACGGCGCTGAAGGGCATACGCCCGATAGAATTTACACGCAAAACGTACTGAAGTATTTAGGATTAAATGCGGCGCAGTCTGTGACGGAGGCGCAAGAGCAGCTTAAAGCACAGGGTTTTAGTTATTTATCACTCGCGCATTTTTGCCCGATATTGCATGACATTATCGAATTGCGCCCCATTTTAGGACTGCGCTCACCTGTGCATACACTCGTGCGATTGCTTAACCCTTTTGATGCGCCATTTAGTATTCAAGGGATTTTTCATCCCAGTTATCGCGCCGTGCATCAACACACTGCTATGTTGCTTAATCAACCTAATATGGCGGTATTAAAAGGTGAGGGTGGTGAAACAGAGCGTAATCCAGATGTGGAATGTTTGGTGCAAAGCGTTCATCATGGCGAGCTTATCGATGAAA
>CAJBJW010000258.1 GCA_903953455.1 uncultured Pseudomonadota bacterium
ATCGCTCGCAAGCCAGTAAACTTGAATGGGAAGTGAAACAATTAACAGCCGAGAAAAAACGGGCTTTAGGTATGCACTGGAACGCGCAGCATCATTGATTTTTTTTTATTTTTATAACAAATTTGCTAACTACAACCCTTCCCAAGGGGTGTAAAGCCCCGTTACATCAACGCCAAAGAGATCCAAAATTCGACCAACCGTTTCATTGACCATGGCGCTCAGCGAATCCGTTTTACTGTAAAATGCCGGCATAGGTGGAAACATAATCCCCCCCATTTCAGTCACGATACCCATATTACGAATATGCACTAAATGCAAAGGTGTTTCACGCGGCATCACGACAAGGCGGCGGCGCTCTTTTAGCACGACATCCGCACCACGCGAAATTAAATTATCCCCAAAACCGTGTGCAACCGCCGCAAGGGTCTTCATGGAGCAAGGCGCGATAATCATCCCTTCTGTTTTGAAACCCCCACTTGAAATGGTTGCTGCAATATCATGAATGCCATGCGTTACATCCGCTAAAGCGTACAAATCATCTCGGGTCATATCGAGTTCATGTTTTAAATTCACAAGCCCCGCTGACGAAATCACAAGATGCGTTTCCCACGACTGTTGTTCTTTTAAAATCTGAAGCATTCGCACACCGTAAACGGCGCCCGTTGCCCCTGTCATGCCAATAATTAAGCGTTTTTTAGCACTCATTTAGCACTATCTTTCTTTTTAAACTTATAAGGCGTCGCAGTTGATGATGGAGTTACCTCACCTTCAATGACTTTATCGTCATGGGCATCATGAACGTCATGTTCACCCTCTTCGCCTTGCCCTTCTTTCATTGCAGAGCGGAAATTGCGAATCGCGCCACCCACGTCTGAACCAACATTGCGAAGTTTTTTTGTCCCAAAAAGCAAAATAATAATGCCTAAAATTAACGCTAATTGCATCACACTAAAATGCATTTCTTTCTCCTATTTTATTTCGTTTCACGTTGCGCTTTTTCATCTAAACCCGACAAACCAAAACGCCGTTGCAATTCGTTTAACACATCATTAGGATGAAGTCCTTGCTGTGCAAGCAGAACCATACAATGAAACCACAAATCCGCTGTTTCATAAATAATTTGATCTGCCTGCCCGTCTTTTGCCGCAATGACGACTTCTGTGGCTTCTTCACCAATTTTTTTTAAAATAGTGTCCAGTCCTTTTGCATATAAACTCGCGACATACGATTTCTCAGCAGTCTGTTCTTTGCGTTGTTCTAAAACAGCGGCAATTTGCGCTAATGTATCATTCATAAATGGTTTTAAAATTAAAAATATTTTATCGATTAACTCGATTATTTCACATTATCACGCACCAATCGAACGTAATTTGTGCCATATTTCACATCGGTGTGATGTTTTGCATGCTCATAGTAAACCATCCATGCGTAATAGACATTACTGTTATGAGGTGAAGAGGTCCAAAACCAGCCTTTAGGTACATTTGGAAAGGCGGTGGTATTTAGCACAGGTTGCCCACAGGTCAAATCAACCATAGAGGTTAATTCTTTTAAAGTAGGCACGCGCCAATCTTTAAAATCAGCAAATCCCGTTTGATTGATATTGATTGCCTGCTGAAGTGAATACGCATAAGTAAACGTTTCACCGGCGCCACTACAATCAGAACCACTTTGACCAATACTGCATTGCATCCACATTAATTTCGTTTTTTTATCCGTTACTGTGCCGTTTGCATTGACAGTGAACTTAGATTTTAATGTTTTACCTTCGCACGGTTTAACTTCTTCAGGCTCTTCTTCACCTGCAGTTGACTCTTCAACTTTTGCTTCTGTTTTGGCCTCGACTTTTGGCTCAACTTTTACTTCAGCCTTTTTAGCTTCCACTTTAGCTTCAGCGTTCGCTAAATATGGAAATAAAAGGACCAACATCATCGGGGATAATTTAAGGAAATAAGACATAGTTCGCTCCAAACGTAATAAATAGGCTATTTTTTTATTGCCGGCATAATGCGCTGCTGTAAAAAGTGTTGAAAATCATGCAACTGGGGATACGTCCCGCAAACTTCAATGACATAATCAAGTGTACGCGGAATGGCATTTAAATAATCCGATTTTTCATCGCGTAAATGCAGTCGAGCAAAAATCCCAATCGCTTTCAAATGCCGTTGCATGCCCATTAAATCAAACCAACGTTTAAATTGCGGGAAATCTACATTCACAACTTGCGCATCAACTAACTGAGTGAAGTAGTCACGTAGCAACCCATCAACTTGTTCACTAGGCCAACTGACATAGCAATCTTTAAGCAGTGACACCAAATCGTAAGTTAACGCCCCAAGCACTGCATCTTGAAAGTCTAAAACACCTAGTTCACCACTGGGTAACACCATTAAATTGCGAGAATGATAATCACGATGCACACACACTCTGGGTTGTTCAAGCGCACTGGAAACGAGCATTTGTTGAACATTTTCCCATAACACGGGCGGTAATTCATCGTCTAAATAAAGCTCAATAAACCATTCTTCAAATAAAGCCATTTCACGGCGAAGCAATGCTTCATCATAATGCGGCAATTGGGCTTGCAGTAGCGCCTTATTCGTGTGAAAAGGCAGTAAATCGCTTAACGCTCGGTGATAAAGTACTTCTACAGTATCAACATGAAGCGCATCAAGTAACCATTGCGAGCCAAAGTCTTCAAGTAGAATAAAACCATCTTCAAGATTATATTGCAAAATAGCTGGTGTATTCACATCGGCTTGTTTCAATAAAGTCGCCATTTCAATAAAGGGGGCAATATCCTCTTTATCAGGCGGTGCATCCATGGCAATAAAGGATTGGCCTTCAATGTTCACGCGAAAATATCGACGAAAACTCGCATCATTTGACGCAGGTTCACACGATGAAACCGGCAATAAACAATCGTTTTCTAGCCAATCAAGGAGCGTTATTATTCTTAAATCATTGGGTATCATGTCGTTATAGTTAGAATGCTATCGCAAAATTAGGTTAAAATAAGAAGTAAAGCATCATCGCATTCTATTCGATTTGCCCTTCATTAGGCTATTAAACTTCAACTACCCATACTATGCAGCATCGTTTATTTTTACTTTTGGTATCGTTATTTCCTTTCGCAAGCAGTGCAGCAGAGAAATCTGCGGCATGGAATTGTGCGCAGAGCAGTGATGGCAAAGAATGGGTATGTAGTGGAGATGATGAAAACTCACCTCCCAAAAATCAAGTACAAGAAACGACAATACATAGCAACGTTTTAGACACAGGCAACGCAGCAAATAAAGCAATCACAACGCCACCAGTCGAAACAACACCAGCAATCAAGCAAAGTATTGCGCCTGCTCCAAAAATACCTGAATCTAAACATATTGAAATCGATGCAAATTCCACTCCCGCAGAGACAATTCAAACATCCCATAAAAGCGACACACCCAAACTATTATCTGAAACAGCGGCAGAGTGGGAATGCAATTCAGCACAAACAGGCAATCAATGGGATTGTCAAAAAACACAACAGACAACGCTTAGCGCAAATGAGCCTGGAACTGTCCTGGAAACGTCAAAAGTAGCCAAAAAAACCCGTTCTTCTCAAGGCATTGGTATCGTGCCACCTGCATTTACAGCTAAAGAAGAAGAAACATTTGACGTACTTAAATCACAATTAAAAATCGATCCATGGCAACATTGTACTAACCCCAATGCCCCTAAATCTATTTTCAAGAGCAATAAATCATTACGAAATAATGCTCCCATTGACGTAAAGTCTAATTATTCAGAAATTTTTGATAATGAAATCAGCAGCTATTTTGGGAATGTCGTCATTAAACACGCTGATCAACAACTTTCGTCAGACAATGCAAACTATGACAGTGTTGCAAAAACACTCGATATACATGGTGACGCGTATTACAGTGATGACGATTTAACTGTACACACCAATGCTGGCACTTTTGATTTAGATAGCGATCAAGCAAAATTACGTGACGTTCTTTTTATTACCCCTAGCGCTCCATTGCGTGGTCATGCTAGTGCTGTCATTCGCGACAGTAAAACAGTTTCACGCTATCAAGACGTTGCATACACCAGTTGCCCTACAGGCAATCAAGATTGGGTTATTCATGCTTCAGAACTCAAAATCGATAAAGAAGAAGGTGAAGGCACAGCGAAAAATGCGTGGCTAGAATTCAAAGGTGCCCCTGTATTCTATTCGCCTTATATGTCTTTTCCAACGGATAGTAATCGAAAATCTGGTTTTCTTGCACCTTCATTTGGTAGTACACAGCGCAGTGGTATTAATTTTGGCATGCCTTATTATTGGAACATTGCCCCCAATTACGACGCTACGTTTAAACCTCGTTATTTAACTAAACGCGGTATTTTACTCGCAGGGGATTTCCGATATTTAACCGAATCCTCACAAGGGCAAACTAATCTTGAATTGATTCCTGATGATTATTTAAAACAGAATCAACCTCGTTTTTTTGGGTCAGTGAAACATACCACCCGCTTTACAGATAAAATACACACTAATGTGGATTTGAATTATGTATCGGATAAAAACTATTTTGCCGAATTAGGCAGTGCGCTTAGTTTGCCGAATTTCAGTTATTTGAAAAGCCAAGCAGACGTGGGTTATTACGGTGATATGATGAATGCAGTTGCTCGCATTGAAAACTATCAATCTATCGATAAATACTTAACAGGCAATAAATTACCCTATCGTAAATTACCCGAAATTGACATTCATTTTAAACACGAATTCAATCAACTTCCTGTACCTGTGAATGTTGCTTTAAATAACGAATTTGTTTATTTCCAACATTCCAGTTTACTCAATGGACAGCGCAGTAATGTTAAACCTTCTGTTAGTATACCCCTGCAATCAGAGAGCGCTTACATTACCCCAAAAGCATCACTGCAATACACCAATTATTTCTTGAGTGATCCTCTTATATCAGGCTATTCATCGCAAATTTCTCGCACTTTGCCTATTTTTTCAACCGATAGCGGCATGACGTTTGAACGCAACCTGAATTTAGGCGGCAAAGGCTTTCTAAATACAATTGAACCACGTTTATTTTATTTGTATATTCCACGCAAAGATCAAAAAGATATTCCTATTTTTGATACCTCTGCTTACGATATTTGGTTTAACACGTTATTTCGTGAAAATCGCTTCAGTGGTTTAGATCGTATTCAAGAAGCAAACCAAGTAACCATGGCGATCAGTTCGCGTTTAATTGACGAACATACAGGCAAAGAACGTGCTAAATTTAGCTTAGGAAATATTCTTTATTTCCAAGATAGAGAAGTACAAGCACCATTTTATATTCAAAAAAATGATGCTAATGGCAAACCCACATTAGAAACGTTTACGCCCCCCACAGAAACGGGCAGTTTTTCGAATGTGATTGGAGAGCTAAGCGCACAGATCAACGACCACGTTGCCATTGATTCGGGAATACAATTTGATCCTTACCAAAATGAAATTAGTCGCGGTAAAGCAATATTACATTTAACCAATCAACCCAATGAAATTATCAATGTCGGCTACCGTTATCGAAAAATTGCACCTACAATCATTCCAAACCGTGAAAACGATATTATCCAAAGTGATATGTCTTTCCATTATCCTATTTACGATAATTGGTCAGCAGTTGGACGTTGGCAATATTCTCTACTTTACAATTCAACACAAGAAAGTTTTCTTGGGATTGAAAAAGAAAATTGTTGCTGGCGCTTTCGCGTCGTCGGACGTCGCTATGTTAACAATCTGAACGTATTTTCTAATGGCGCAGACGTACAGGGCGTGAGTCAAACAGGCATCTTTTTCCAAGTAGAACTCAAAGGTTTAACGGGCATGGGTGAAAAATTAGACACCTTCCTAGAACAGAATATTTACGGTTATCGAGCAACAGAACAATGACATTTTTAACACATTTTAAAAAAAATCAGCAACGGCTTTTGCTCTGTGGAGCCTTATTTTTTCCCGCCATTTCGAATGCTGAAATTTTAGACAATATGATTGCCATTGTTGAAGATGATGTCATTTTAGAAAATGAGCTTGAAAAAGAAGTTTCCACGATTGAGCAACGCATTGCCACGAGTAAATCGCCCATGCCGCCACTTAACGTTCTGCGCACACAAGTGTTAGAGCGAATGATAATGGACAAACTTCAACGTCAATTAGCTGACAAAGCAGGTATTAACGTCAATGATGAGATGTTAACGTCTTCTGCATCGGATATCGCAAAGCGCAACAATATGAGCTTAGATGATTTTCGTGTGGAACTTGATCGCCAAGGTATCAGCTACTCAAGTTTTTTAGATAATATGAAAAACGAAATCATTTTGAACGAATTGCGCGGACGTGAAATTGGCGGTCGCATCAAAGTGACAGATCGAGAAGTGGAACATTATCTCGAAACTCAAGGGAAAGTAGGCAATGACATGGTGCAATACCATATAGGTCATATTTTAATTTCGCTTCCTGAAGGCGCGTCTTCCAGCGCCATTCAAAAAGGTCAAAATAAAGCTGAAGAATTAGTCAAAAAATTACGTGCTGGACAAGATTTTTCACAAGCGGCTATTGCCGAATCAAACGATGGTAATGCACTCAAAGGCGGCGATTTAGGCTGGCGTACAATGCGTGATATGCCCACGCTTTTTGTCAATGAAGTCGATAAGTTAAAACAGGGCGATGTATCTGAGCCACTGCGAAGCCCAAGTGGTTTTCATATTATCAAGATGCTTGAAGTGAAAGGCCTTGATAGTGCACATTCCACAGTCAAAACAAAAGTGCGACATATTTTAATTAAAACCAATGAATTGGTGGACGATGCAGAGGCAAGTAAGCATCTGCGCGAGTTAAAAGAGCGTATTGCCAATGGAGATGATTTTGCCACACTAGCGCGTTCACATTCTGACGACAAAGGCTCTGCAATTAAAGGGGGATCACTTGATTGGGTTGAGACTGGCGCACTGGTCAAACCGTTTGAAGAAGCCATGAGTAAATTGCAAATTAATGCGATTAGCGAACCCGTACAAACCCAATTTGGGTGGCATCTCATTCAAGTACTGGATAGAGAAAATCTCGACAACAGTGCTGAATTTAAAAAAAATCAAGTGCGTGACGCCATTCGTAAACGTAAAATTGAAGAAGAAACCGAATTGTGGATGCGTAAATTGCGCGATGAAGCCTTCGTTGAAATCTTCGAAAATCGTTTATAACCTATTTTTTTATGGTAGAAATTAATTCCTTTGATGTACTGACGCATCAGCTGAGAACAATTCTTAAACATCGACACCTCGATGGTAAGCGCAATGCGGCCTTACTATTAGCTACTGAACTCGAAATTAGTCCGCTTGATTGCGCCGCGGCTCTGCTGTCACTTAAATTTGAAGGTGAAGTCATTACACCTCCCCCACCGAATTTTTCGGCGCCGCAGTTTGAGCCAATTGAACTCCCACCCATCAAAATGCAACGTTATCGCCTAGATGTAGGGAAAAAACAAGGCGTTGAATTAGAAAGCCTTAAAGAGATGCTAGTGGAGGAATCGGGGGTAGATCGCAATAATATTCAAAACATTAGCATCCGAAATGATTATACTTTGCTAGAATTACCTGATGAGATGCCGTCGGACATTTTTTTACATTTAAAAAATATCCTTATTAACGATTTTAAACTTAACATCACACGGTTAAAAGTGCGCAAATCCACTCCTAAATCAAATAATAACCGTTTCCGTCGAAGACACGCCTAATTATGCCTAGCATTGAATACATCAATAAATCCGAGCAACTAAATGAATTATGTCAACGCATTGAAAACGCGCCTTGGATTGCAGTAGATACAGAATTTTTGCGTGAGAAAACGTATTACCCTAAATTTTGTTTATTGCAACTAGCCACACCAGACTGGGTTGCCTGTGTTGATCCCATTGCGCTCCCTGATTTAACGGTTTTATTTGATGCTATTTATAATCCCAATGTGACCAAAGTTTTTCATTCTTGCCGTCAAGATTTAGAAATTTTTTATCAAATTACAGGCAAATTACCCTCCCCTATTTTTGATACGCAAATTGCCGCGCCACTCCTTGGCTTTCAAGATAATCCGGGATATGCGCTGCTCGTATCGAGTTTTTTAAATATCAATTTAAATAAAGCCCATACGCGAGCCGATTGGAGCTTTCGTCCGCTCAGTCAAGATGAAATCCAATACGCCGCTGATGACGTCATTTATTTGTGCACCATTTACCAGCGCATGGTTGAGCAGTTAACGAACCTTGGGCGGATTGATTGGTTACGTGATGATTTTGCTGCGCTTGAGAAAGCAGAACTTTACGAAACTGACCCCAAAAATGCTTGGCTAAAAATCAAAGGTAAAAATAAATTAACCAGTAAACAACTCTCGATTGTGCAAACCGTAGCACACTGGCGTGAACACACAGCACAAACCGAAAATCGTCCAAAATCATGGCTACTTCGTGATGATTTATTATTTGATATTGCAAAATTGCAACCCGATTCCATTCCAGCTTTAGCAAAAGTGCGTGGCATAAATGAGCGAATTGTGAATTATTACGGAAAAGAATTGTGTGCGTTAATTAAAGAAGCACAAAAAAATGTGGCTCAAGCCTTGCCCGTGCACGTTAAAAAATTAAACAACAAAAACCAGCAACACGAAGCCATTATTGATATTTTATTTGCACTTGTCCGTATTCGTGCTGAAGAAAATTTGCTTAACCCCAGTATTTTAGCAAGCCGCCACGATTTAGAAGCGTTACTTGCAGGTGATGATACTGAATGTACATTACTTCATGGTTGGCGTTTCACCATGGTTGGCAAAGAACTACAGCAATTACTGCGTGGCGAATTACAATTAAAAATTGATAATGACAGCGTTCATTTTATTGCGTAAGTCAGTTGGCTGATGAAACTTTAAGACGTGTTTCAGTAGAGCGATTGTTTAAAGATTTCAGCCTAGGCTTCCTTTGTGGGGGCTTAGGCTGGTTTCCTCTTATTTTTTTTGCAAATGTTCAATTATCTAAAGGAATAATAAACGTAAAATTCAAGTAAGAAGGAAAATTAGGCTTGCAGTTGTTACGGTGAGTTTTATTTGATTAAAAAAATATTAAGCCTTAGCTTGATAAAGTGAACCAGAATTACCTTCTAATTCTTTCATTCTTCTCATAAAATCCAACATTTCAACCGTAGGAATTTGGCGAACCAACTCACCCGTTTTACTATCCACAACTTTTACTACGACTTGTTTGGTTGCATCATCTATTTCAAAACTCAAACTGCTACTTACAGATTGAAGCATTGTATTACCCGTTTTAAC
>CAJBJW010000259.1 GCA_903953455.1 uncultured Pseudomonadota bacterium
TAGCTTCAATTTCAAAAATGAAATCATGGAAAAAAGGCGCGACTCGCTGAATGGTTCGCACAATCTTTTTATAAGCGTTTGTTTCTCGGATGTTGTAGAGAAATGCCGCTAGATTCTCGCCTTGCGACATCAAGCGATTATTCGCATGAATGCTATACGATGTTTTTACTTTCGCAGTGTCGCTGGTATCGTGGAAATGATAGGGTTTAGCATCTGTTAAATATAACCTAATCCATTCTGTTATCGTTGAGCCTGAAAATTCCCGTATAGACGATTCGAATTCACCTCCAAAAGAAAGCGTGTGATTTTCATTTTTATGATTATTGTTGTCATAAAAAAGCGCGTTTTCTGTTTCAAAAACAAATGTGTCATTGGTTGTAGGAATCAATGTCGCTTGATAGCCATTGAAATCAAAACGCAAATCAATGTCGAGTTTCTCAGTGGTTTTGCGTCCAAAGTAAAGTGTTCTATCTGCTCCGTTAAGTTGTGAACGGACGTATAACTGCAACTCTTTATCCAACAGTTTATTCATAAACTTAAAAAAGTGAATGAAGTTGGATTTTCCCGCGCCATTTGAACCAATCAAGATATTGAGCGGCGCAAGTTCTAAATCCATTTTCTGAATCGACTTGAAACCTTTGAGCTTAATGCGCTGTAGTCTGCCAGTTGTATTCATTGCGTCTTGTCCTTAGCTTTTTCTGCTTTTTGTTGAGCGGCGTCATTCACAATAACGCTATTCAACGAATACCAATTTACAATGCCAAGCTCACGATTTTTGGCTTGCGCTTCACGAACGGCTTGAGTACCTATTCGAGCAATTTGTGCTGACCATTTTTCGTTTTTATTCATGTTTTGCTCACACCAAATGCACTTCCACTTTTTTTCCAACCGCATTTGCGTATTTTTTTAATGCACCTAGCGACAGTGTATCTTTCCCTGAAATTAACGCATTTTCCAAGCGCACGACGGCTGATTTTCTCGTTCCCATGCGTTTTGCAATTTGTTCATGCGTTAAACCCGCTGATTTTCTTGCGGCTAAAATTTCATCTAGCAATTTAAATTCCCCTTCATTTTCAAGGCGTTCATGTTCGTAGCGGACATTTTTATTTTCTAACATTTTGGCAATGAGTTCTTCATGTGTCATTGAAGGCGGCGTTCTTTTAGTGTTCATTTTTTACCTCATTCATTCGGGTTTTAGCAATACGCAATTCTTTGAGTGAGATTTTTTGAGTCTTTTTAACAAAACTGTGCAAGATAACAATTTGTTGGTTAATTTGTGTGCAGTAAATGATGGTGTAATTCATCGTCCTTCCACATAACCCCATTCCCGAAATTTTGCCTGTAATTCAGGTTCATTTTTAAAGGCTTGAAAATAAATATATTCAGGCGCCAAATCCGCCCCATTTTCCCAAACAAGCGTTTCGAGTTCTTCATCAACATTAAATTTTGAAAATACGTCAATATTTTTGAGCGGCTCAAATACTTTTCCTGTTAATGCGTCGCTTAAATCGGCAATTCCTTTTTTGCCATCGTTAAAAACAACTTCAACACGATAACCGTCTAAATAACGCGCTTGTGTAATATGCAAAATCATCCCACCATCTCCTCAACATCCGGCAAGCGCAACTGCCCCGAAATCAAACGCGGAAGTAACGTGTCGCGGAGGTTTGTCAGAGTTTTGATTTGATTGTTATTACAAAAAATTTTGTCACGAATAACGCTGGTAATATTACTGAATGTAGATATTACTGGTAAATTCGGGAAAGGAACTAATAGTCTGTACACATTATTTCGATTCAATCCTGGAACTGCCGCATCAGTATTCATTTCATTAAGCCCTAATGTTTTCAATAGGTAGAAACAATATGTCATAGGACAATTAGAGCGAACATAAAAAACCGTATCTATCGGAAAAAAAGGCAACTCTTCCCAATATAAACTTCCGATTGTTCCTTTTCGTCCAA
>CAJBJW010000260.1 GCA_903953455.1 uncultured Pseudomonadota bacterium
AGGATAAACAAAAATAGATTCTACGAAACTATGTAGTAATTCAAAATGTGGCTATTTATCGTCTTTAGTATTTAAGACCGATTTTTATTAAAACGGGTGGACACAAGTGCCCCGTTTTAATCAACACTTAATATAAGTAAAGTGAATTTAAATTTGAAGAGTCTGGTGATAAAGTGTTTAACAGCATATAATGCTCGCATTTTTGATATCAACCTGTTGGTTTGCTTTCGCAAATTCGATTTAAATAACCCATTTAATAATAAACATGATGCAATCAACTCATGGTAAGCAAAATGTATTCGTCATTTACGGCGGATACACACAAGAAGCAAGCGTTTCAATCAGAAGTGGTCAAAATATCATTGATAATTTAGACAATGCTTTATTCTCTGTTTATGAAATTACCTTTTTTGAACAAACCATGGTGTGTGTGTTGAATGGTGAGAAATATAAAATAGATTTAAATACTTTTTCCTTCACTATGCATGAAGGCAGGACAATAAGTCCCGATTACTGCTTTATTGCAGTTCATGGGGCACCAGGGGAAAATGGGCAACTGCAATCCTTATTTGAATTAATTGGCATTCCCTATTTTTCTGTCAATTCAAGAATCTCTGCATTAACCAATCATAAATATCATTCCGTATGTTACGTTAAATCCAATGACGTGTGCGTAGCAAAAAATCACTATATCAATACAGAACATTACGATATTGATTTGATATGTAAAAAAATGGAATTTCCATTTTTTATTAAAGCCTGTAAAAATGGGAGTAGTATTGGTGTAAGCAAAGCGTATTCAAAAGAGCAAGTTGATCACATCATAAAAGAAACGTTGAGAATAGATGATGAAATTATTATCGAACAATCTATTACGGGCCGAGAATTTACCATGGGCATTTTTATGCTCGACAATCAGATTATTATTACGCCACCGAGCGAAGAATTATTGATTGAAAATGATATTGATTTTTTATCACATGAAAACAAGGTTGATAGCACAAAAAATATTACATTGACGGTCGCAAATGTTGATGAATTGTTACTTTTAAAGATGCAGGATTTTGTCAAAAAAATTTATAGTATCTTTGGAAATAGCGGTGTTATGAGGATAGATTTCATTTTAAATCAAAAAGATAATGAACTGTATTTTCTAGAAGTGAATACTATTCCTGGGATGTCTCCGCAAAGTATATTTCCGAAAATGTTGGTGGCTGTGGGGATGACATTTAGTCATTTTTTAACGCGGACCATTTGTGAAGGCATTGAAAATAATACATCACAAGCTTTATAAAGTTTTAACATCTAATTCAATTAACGTGAAGTTCAGCTGTTTTATTCTCAGCTATTAAGTACAATAAAGCTTGTTGATATCGCTATATTTTAGGGATATCAAAATGGGATTTATTCGTATTCCGCTATTACCCGCTACTATAATTAAACTCATCGCCTCTATTTGGAACGTGACATGTCAACCGAAACAACCCTCATCATTGTCATCAATAGTTTTTTTACCTTACTTATTGGTTTTTGGATAGTTAGACGAATTGAAAAGTTAAGGCATGAATTGGGCGTATCAAAAGTCCTTTTTGATAAACGATTAACTGCTTTTAAACAATTTAGAGTCATTCACCAAAGTCTTTTCATCAAGCCGAAATCCATTAGAAATGACGCAACATTAATTTATCATCATGTTGCGGAAACATTGCCCAAAATTGAAGAAATATTTGAACGTTATTTAACGAAATATGGTTTTATACTACCTGAGAAAATTAGGGAAAATGTGGAGAGATGCAACATTCTGGCTTTAGAAACCTATTTGCAAATACTATATAGACGTGAAAATGCCGAAATAAAACATGAAGATCCGTTAACAGAAGAAGATGTTGCTCAGATTAAACTCTTTTTAGATAAATTAGATGAGATCAACAAACAATTTTTAA
>CAJBJW010000261.1 GCA_903953455.1 uncultured Pseudomonadota bacterium
AACTCATGAGCGAGCAGATAACAGAAGAAACCTTATTTGAATTCCCTTGTCGATTCCCTATCAAAGCAATGGGAAAAAATAGCGGTGATTTGGAGTTGGTTGTTGTTGACATTGTGAATCGTCATGCCCCCGATACGCAGAATCATGAAGTGAATGCAAAAACTAGTAAAGATGGAAATTATCTGTCCGTGACAGTGACCATTGAGGCATCAAGTAAGAAGCAACTCGATGCCATATATCAAGATTTAGTGGATCATCCGCACGTTTTAATGGCACTATAAAACCTACATATTAACGTTGAATTTGGAGAAAAAGAGATGATGTTTTTAATGACTTTTGTCGTCATGCTTGTTGTCATTGCCATTATGGCGGTAGGTGTTATTTTTGGACGCCGGGCAATTAAAGGTTCTTGTGGCGGTGGCATGGACAAAGCTGCTTGTGTTTGTATTGAAAAATGTGATAAACGCAAAAAACTCGATGCGCAGCAAGCGGTAGAAGGGTTAAGCAATCAATCCTAATGAAAGCGCCAAATTCGCAAATATACACTTGGCGCTATATTCTTTCTGTTGTAAAACAGCATAAAAAAAAGTTAATTTCAGCCCATTTTATTGCCATTTTGGCCACGATTATCAGTGTGCCAGTACCGCTTTTGATGCCGCTTTTAGTAGATGAAGTGTTACTTAATAAGCCTGCAATTGTGGTGCAAACCATTAATTCATTCACGCCTGTGGCCTGGCAGTCACCGATGCTATACATTAGTGCGGTACTACTACTAACTGTTTTTTTGCGGTTATTTGCGATGATTTTAAACGTGTTGCAATCGCGTCAATTTACATTGATTGCCAAAGACGTGGTATTTCGTATTCGCGCTGAATTAATCGGTCATCTGCAAACCATCTCAATGGCTGAGTACGAAAGTCTTGGCTCAGGAACGGTTAGTACGCATCTAATTAAAGATTTAGATACGATTGATAATTTTCTGGGTACAACTGTTGGAAAATTGTTAGTTGCGACGCTTACGGTTGCAGGCACAGCGCTTATTTTATTGTGGATGAATTGGAAACTCGGCCTATTTATTTTACTGCTTAATCCCGTTGTCATTTATTTCACGCGTGTCGTTGGCTCAAAAGTAAAGCATCTCAAAGCAAAAGAAAATAATGCGTATGAAATATTTCAACTTTCATTAACCGAAACACTCGAAGCGATTCATCAAATACGTGCGAGCAATCGTGAACGTCATTATTGCCAACAGTTAATTGATGCCGCTTTTGAAGTAAAAACGAATTCTGGTGCATTTGCTTGGCAAAGTGAGGCCGCATCGCGATTGAGTTTTCTTGTTTTTTTATTTGGGTTTGATATTTTTCGTGCCTGCGCCATGTTAATGGTGTTTTACGCCAACTTAACCATTGGTCAAATGCTCGCCGTGTTTGGGTATTTGTGGTTTATGATGGGACCTGTACAAGAGATTTTAAATATTCAATATGCTTTTTACAGCGCAAAAGCGGCATTAAGTCGCATTAATAAATTAACGGCACTGCGTCAAGAACCTCGATATCCTCACGCTAAAAATCCTTTCTTAAATAAGCAAACCGTTTCTGTTAGCGTTGAAAATCTGCAATTTAGTTACGGTGATAAGCGTGTGCTAAACGGCATTAAACTGCATATTAACGCTGGTGAGAAAGTCGCTTTGGTAGGTGCGAGTGGCGGTGGTAAATCAACGCTTATTCAAATTTTAATTGGTTTATATCCTGCTAATTCTGGAAAAATTTATTTTAATGGCGTGCCTATTGAGCAAATAGGTCTTGATGTTGTCCGTGAAAATGTAGTGACCGTTCTGCAGCATCCCGTGTTATTTAATGACACTATTTATGCTAATTTGACATTAGGCAAAAAAGCAACGAATGAACAATTATGGCATGCGCTTAAAATTGCACAATTAGCGCAAACCATCAAAGATTTACCTGAAGGGTTGCAGACGGTCGTTGGTCGTGGTGGAATGCGGTTGTCGGGTGGTCAGCGTCAACGCTTAGCTATTGCGCGAATGGTAGTTGCCAATCCTAAAGTGGTTATTTTAGACGAAGCTACTTCTGCTTTAGACAGTGAAACTGAATTTAAACTCCATGAAGCGCTGCAAGATTTTTTGAAAAACCGTACGACTATTATTATTGCGCATCGTTTAAGTGCAGTGAAACAAGCTAATCATGTGTATGTATTTGAGCAAGGCGAAATTTGTGAGCAGGGTAAGCATGAAACCTTAATTGAGCAAAAAGGCTTATATTCAAAGCTTTATGGTGATTATCAATAAGAAAGGCTTGTGTGGACGAGACGATGAGCATTTTTCCGTCCACACAATCAAACAATTTATGCACGTGACATAAATTTACTGGTTTCTGTATTAACTTTAATGATTTCGCCAGTTTCTAAATATTCAGGCACTTGAATTTCAACACCGGTACTAAGACGTGCTGTTTTCGTGCGACCACTTGCTGTTGCACCTTTGATGGCGGGTGGTGTTTCAAGAATTTCTAAATTCACTGAACTGGGTAATTCAATACCTAATACGGCGTCATCAATTAGAAGTGCAATAATACCTTCAAGTCCTTCAGTCAAAAAATCCGTTTGATCTTCTAATTCATCTCGATCTAAGCTGTATTGCGAATAATCTTCAGTATTCATGAAAATGTAATTCTCACCATCAATATATGAAAATTGCACTTTTGCACGGACTAAATCAACATCTTTGAAGAAATCATCACCTTTGAGCGATTCATCTAATTTTTGACCAGTTTGCAGATTATTGAATCGAATTTTGTAGAGCGTATTTGCTCCACGCGAGGAGGGGCTTTTAACGTCAACATGTTTGACAATGTGCGGAGCGCCATTGATGTCAATGACCATGCCACGCTTTAAATCACTTGCTTTTGCCATACGTTATGTCCAATCTTACGCCGCAACGGCATTGACTGCCGCAAGTAAGGTAACTAATTCCCCTTTTTTATACAAGTCAATCATAATGTCGCAACCACCAATTAACTCACCGTTGATGTAAAGTTGTGGGAAGGTTGGCCAGTTTGAATAACTTTTTAGTCCTTCACGAATATCGCTGTCTTCAAAAATATTAAAATGATCGAAATCGGCGGCACATGCGCCTAAGATTTGAACTGCTTGCCCCGAAAAGCCGCATTGTGGAAAATCAGGTGTGCCCTTCATAAATAAAAGGACCTTGTGTTCTTGCAGTAATTGTTCAATACGCGCGGTAATAGTCATGAGAAAATAACTCCAGTTAAGATTAAAATACAGGTGAATCTTATCAACTTTACTCAAGGTAACGAAATCTTAATTTTTATCCACTTGCTTGCAGTGGAATTGAAACCTATAATTTGAGCTTTTTTTCTTGACAGGCAAAATCGTTATGAATAGTCACATTATGCCAACTTATGCACGTTTGAGCGTCACGTTTGCGCGTGGTGAAGGTGCATGGTTGTGGGATGAAGACGATAAGCGTTATTTAGATGCGCTGTCAGGTATTGCAGTGTGTAATTTAGGTCATGTACACCCCGCGGTAACTGATGCTATTTGTAAACAAAGTGCGCGACTGCTGCACACCTCAAATTTATATCAAATCGCTGCTCAAGAAAAATTAGCCGATAAACTCACTGAAATGAGCGGCATGACCAATGTCTTTTTTAGCAATTCTGGCGCAGAAGCAAATGAAGCCGCAATAAAACTTGCTCGTCGTTTTGGGCATAGTAAAGGCATTGAAGTGCCCACTATTATTGTTATGGAAAAAAGTTTTCATGGGCGCACATTAGCTACACTAAGTGCGACAGGAAATGCTAAAATTCAGCAAGGTTTTGCGCCTTTAGTTGATGGGTTTGTTCGCGTTCCTTATAACGATATTGCAGCAATTAAAACAATACTGAGTGAAAATACATCCATTGCGGCTATTTTAGTTGAGCCTGTGCAAGGTGAGGGCGGGATAAATATTCCTGATAGGGATTATTTAACGCAGATTCGACGTTTGTGCGATGAATACGATATTTTAATGATGCTTGATGAAATTCAAACGGGCATTGGTCGAACAGGAAGGTTTCTGGCTTTTCAGTATAACGGTATTCTGCCGGATGTCTGCACGCTAGCAAAAGCCTTAGGTAATGGTGTGCCCATTGGCGCATGTTTGGCGCATGGCAGAGCGGTTGATGTTTTTATTTCGGGTACACATGGATCCACCTTTGGCGGGAATCCACTCGCATGTAGTGCTGCATTAGCTGTTTTAGATACGTTAAGCGAAGGCGATTTAATTGCGCAAGCGGCACAAAAAGGCGATGCTATTGCAAAGGCGTTTAATGATAAATTGAAAGATAATCCACATATTGTAAACATTCGTCATTTAGGTTTAATGATTGGCATTGAGCTTGATCAACCTTGTGGTGGATTAGTCACACGCGCATTAGAGGCAGGATTATTGATTAACGTCACACAAGAAACAGTGATTCGACTATTACCGCCGATAATTATTGACGCGCAACAAATTAACCAACTCGTTGATACTTTATCAGCGTTGATTCAAGAGCTAACAGCATGAAACCAAGACACTTTATTAGTCTACTCGATTTAACCGGTGACGAATTGCGGCAATTAATTAACCGCGCTATCACTTTAAAGCATATACGTGATCACGATTATCAGCCACTTAAAGGGCAGGTGCTTGGGATGATTTTTGAAAAATCATCTACTCGCACACGGGTGTCGTTTGAAACAGGCATGGCACATTTTGGTGGTCACGCGGTGTTTCTCTCGCCTCGTGATACGCAACTTGGCCGTGGTGAACCTATTTCGGATAGTGCAAAAGTCATTTCTCGCATGGTGGATTGCGTGATGCTTCGAACCCACGAACATGAAACAGTCACAAAATTTGCGGAAAACTCGCGCGTTCCCGTTATTAACGGTTTAACGGATAAGGAACATCCCTGTCAGTTGCTGGCTGATATGCAAACCTATTTTGAACATCGTGGCGATATCGCCGGTAAAACGGTTGCTTGGATTGGTGATGGTAATAATATGTGCCATTCCTATATTCACGCATCTATGGTGCTTGGTTTTACATTACATATTGCAGCGCCTGTAGGCTATTTGCCCAATTCTGACATAGTTGCATTAGCCGCATCTCACGTTCATTTTTTTGATAATTCCATTTCAGCAGCTAAAGGCGCTGATTTAGTCGTTACGGATGTTTGGGCGAGTATGGGGCAAGAAACTGAACAAAAATTGCGTGAAGTGGCTTTTAAAGATTATCAAGTAACAGCGCAAGTGATGGCTGCCGCAAAATCAGATGCGTTATTTATGCACTGCTTACCTGCACATCGCGGTGAAGAAGTAAGTGCTGACGTAATTGATGGTAAACAAAGTGTGGTATTTGACGAAGCAGAAAATCGTTTGCATGCACAGAAAGCATTACTCGAATTATTGCTTTGTGGCAATGCAAAAATTTCTTTATTAAACGATTAGCGGTGAGCGTGTTATGAAAAAATCTTTTTTATTGCTCTGTTTAGCACTTAGTGGTGTTGCCAATGCGCAAAGTGATATTGTTTATGTGGCGGATGATTACAATTTAACTTTGTGGAGTTCACCAAGTTACAGTGGCAAGATTAAAGCACTTCCCACAGGCACACCGTTGACGCTTTTAGGTGAAATGACGCATACGGGTTTTGTGAAAGTGCGGCTTATTGATGGCACGGAAGGCTTCATCAAAGCGAAATACACAAAAAAAGAAGCACCTGAACACGATCGAGATGATATTGCTGCGAGAAATATTGCCGCACTTCAAAGTGAAAGTGCAAAATTGCAATCCGAATTAAAAGCAGCAAAAGAAGTCATCACACCTGGTACGACGCTTGAACAATCTCTTGCAACAGAGCGTGATAAATTAAGTCGAGAACTGAATGAGCTTAAAAAAATATCGGGAAGTGCGGTGCAACTCAAAAATGAACGCGATGAACTGCAAGAGCGTTTTGTGAGTGTTGAGCGCGATCTGCAACAAGTTAAATTAGAAAATCAAGCGCTTCAAGATACCGCAAATCAGGATTGGTTTTTATACGGCGGTATTTTAGCGTTAGTTGGTGTTATTTTAGGCTTTATCTTGCCTAAACTGAGCTGGCGCCGTAAAAACAGCTGGGACATTTATTAAAATTCTTAAATTTATCAAATCAAAATAACTTATAAAAATTCTATGACAGACAATCAAAATAATAGCCGTGCGTTTTCTTCTTTAGTGGTTGATGGTATGGAGCGTGCACCCAGTCGTGCAATGCTGCACGCTGTGGGTTTTACAAATGCCGATTTTAAAAAACCACAAATTGGTATTGCGTCAACGTGGAGCATGGTGACGCCTTGTAATATGCATATCAATCGTTTAGCAGACGATGCCGCGCGCGGTGTCAATAATGCAAATGGTAAAGCCGTTATTTTTAACACCATTACGATTTCTGATGGCATTTCTATGGGTACTGAAGGCATGAAGTATTCCTTGGTATCGCGTGAAGTTATTGCTGATTCGATTGAAACGGTTATTGGTTGTCAAGGTTTTGATGGGGTAGTTGCCATTGGTGGTTGTGATAAAAATATGCCAGGTTGCATGATTGCGATCGCGCGTTTAAATCGTCCAGCTATTTTTGTTTACGGTGGCACGATTTTACCGGGTTGCCATAAAGATAAAAAATTAGATGTCGTTTCTGTCTTTGAAGCGGTAGGTGCACGGGCAAATAATCTAATTGATGATGCAGAACTTGCTGAAATTGAAGCTAAAGCGATCCCTGGCGCGGGGTCTTGTGGAGGAATGTATACTGCCAACACCATGGCATCAGCAATTGAAGCATTAGGGATGAGTTTACCAAACAGC
>CAJBJW010000262.1 GCA_903953455.1 uncultured Pseudomonadota bacterium
TGCCATTCAATTTGATGGCTTGGTTCAAATTTGATTTTTAAAAGTTGAGCATCGCGTATATAACCTAAATTACACCTTTGGTTCTAGTTACTTAAACCAGACAGGCTATGAATTAGATAATAGGTAAAATTTAGGCATTAAAAAAGCCGCATTAAAAGCGGCTTTCTGCATATTTGCAGTTATTAAATATACTTAATCAAGTATTAATAGTACATCAATTGAACTTCTACTACTTTTACAGCACAAAAAATCTACAATAAAACTATTCAAAAATACACAGAATATACTTTAAAACTGTCTGTGTGACAGTGCGCAATAATAAGCTTTAAATAACTTAAATGAAAACATTCAAAAACATTCAAGTCATTTAATGGCAATACACAGAAATTTATCTCCAAATCCTCGTTACCAAAAAGCATCATAATTTCTGCTCGATTTAAATTTACCACAATCCACAATTTAAATACAACTTAATTTTTCTAGTACCTTATTAGCACTTGTATTTACCAGATTCGAAAGCCCATCTCAACTGCAACGACTGCCAATATTTCCTGATTAATACAAAGCACAATAATCCCTTTAAAAATAACTATCCTCATTTTAACTAAATCCTGTATTTACAGGAATCCAACAAAATCATTAATATACTTGCACTCATTGCAAGTATTAAAAGGCATCTCGATTTATCATACCCCTGCGCGAACACTTATAAATAAAGTACTCATTGACAAATTTATAAAATTTTCCAACTAATTTGTTGCCAGAATTTTTTAATTCCTGTTTAATTATTGAGGGTCTATACCCAAATTAAAATAAGAATCATATGTTCAAACAATTATAATTAGAGGTTGTGTTATGAAAAAATTAACAATTATCTTATCTGGTTTATTATTAGTTTCAACTAATTATGTTTTTGCAAAAGATCATTCAGAAGTGGCGCTCGATCACGCTAAAATGGCGACTAGTGCAACCACTACTGCCGATGTAGTACAACATGCAGGCGCAGCATTAGATCACACGCTCACAGCTGCCCTTGCAGCAAAGAGTATAGCGAAAAATCATTTAAATGCCGGCGCTGAAGAGCTTGAAAAAGCGATCGATCAAGGTAATTTAGGTCAACTTAGTTCCGCAGTTACTCACTCAAAATCGGCCGTAGAACATCTTGCGGCGGCAAATGATGCAGCGAACGCAGGCAATTCAAAAAGCGGCAAAAAAAATGTTATGGAGTGATGAGTGAAAAACCGTCACTAGTACAAGTATTATAAATTTAAAAAATTGTACTATCATGATATACACAATGCTTTGTCTCTGTTCCCTTAAGAACAATTTACCATGTATTTGGTGAAAATTTTTTTAACGTAGATGAAGCATTGTGTTTTAAGTAGCTAATTTTGCTAATTTCAAGTGAGTGTTTGGATTATTGCATTACAGCACAATTTTTACATAGACCGTTTCCGCGTGGTAACTCCTCTGACATTATATTTTTGCTATCAATACTGGTTTAAAATGTACCGCATGTGTTAAAACCAACTTTCAATTTTTTCACGGCTAGGAATGCCGCCAGCATGAACAACTTTGCCATCAACAACCACCGCAGGCGTACTCATTACGTTAAAGACCATGATTTGCTGAATGTCCTCGATTTTTTCCAATACGATTTCTTCGTTATTTCCTTTAGCAACGTCTTCAATCAATTTAACGGTAGTTTTGCAATTTGCACAACCAGTTCCTAATACTTTGATATTTTTCATTTTTCTATCTTCATAAAACTGCATTAAACACATAACCCACAATCAAAATACCACACGCTACAACTGATACAAACGTTGCAATCAAGCGAATTTTTAGTACTTTTCGTAAAATAACCATTTCAGGCAACGATAGTCCAATCACGCTCATCATGAACGCCAACACTGTACCAAGTGCCGCGCCTTTTGCCAGCAAAGCTTGAACAATGGGAATTACGCCTGCTGCGTTAGTGTACATCGGAATACCAGCAATTACCGCCAGTGGAACTGCCCACCAAACGTCTTTTCCCATAAAACTTGCCATGAAATCTTCAGGAACGTAGCCGTGAATACCTGCACCAATTGCAATTCCAGCCAAAATATAGATCCACACTTTGCCGACAATTTCACGTACACTGCCAAAGCCTGAATCTAGCCGTTCATTTAATGAAACAACATTGCCATCAACAGTCGCTTTAACTTGCGGCATATTTCGTACCCAATCTTCTAAATACATTTCCATTTGTAATCGTCCAATAATCCAGCCTGAAACAATCGCCACGCAAAGCCCTAAAACAAGATAAAGCCCAGCGACTTTCCAGCCAAACATGGCAAATAATAATGTTAAAGCCACTTCATTAACCATCGGAGCAGAAATCAAAAATGAAAACGTCACTCCTAATGGCACACCAGCTTGCACAAAACCTATAAACAATGGTATTGCAGAGCATGAACAGAAAGGCGTAACGATTCCCAAACTTGCCGCCAACACGTTGGCAAATCCTTCGCTTTTTCCTAATAAAAATGCCCGTGTTCGTTGTGGGGTGAAATACGAATTTATCATGCCCATCACAAACACTATGCCTGTAAGCAATAACAAAACTTTGGGGGTATCGTAAAAGAAGAATTGCAACGCACTACCTAAACGGCTTTCCGGTTCGACGGGTAATTGAGCTACTAAGGCTTCAGAAGCGGGAATCAAAAAATGGTATAAACCAAACCACATGAAAGTGGCTACAACTAAAAATATTCGTGGGTTACGTTTTAACCACGTTGTTTTAGTTGTCATTTAAGCTACCCACAAATAGACCGTTACCGCAGTAACGCTTCATCAATATAAAAGCGCCCGACCCATCGTTTCCTCTGTGTTAAGCAAATCAGCCACCCTGCTTAGTGCACCCGAATTTAATGTATTGCACTTTAAGCTGTTTATAACCTCCGTTACTTTTACGCCCTATATAAATGGGATATTTTGTTTTAGCTCTAACAAGGCATTCGTTTGAATCAGTTACTGTTACAATGGAATCAGCATAAATTCGTTTCACCTTATACATCTTTCCATCCTCATGTTTCACGCCATATATTTTATGAGGCTCTGTTTCTTTAGAATGCGGAAGCATTCTTTTTCCAATGCCGGCTTTAACATATCCTGTAATTTCACCTACAGCGTAATACTGAGCTGAAACTGACTGGGAACAAAAGATTAAAATAAATAATATGTTTTTTTTGATCATTTAATGCCTCACTGTGATTTTAAATTCCATAATACATTTATTCACATTTAATATCGGGTTACGATTAAAGTTGAATTTATCACACTCAATTTCAAAATAAAAAAAATCACTCTACAACTAAGATTCGGGTAACAAACCATTAGATGCAAAGTGACGAAGGAACGCCTTGAGTATTTTAAACTATCATTACAACTCAGTTTTCTAATGCCACACTGCTCAGTTCAGGTGCTTTGGTTTGGCGTTTAAGCCTAATACGGACTTTGGTTTTTATAGTTTCATCATTATTTTTGGATTTAATCGCTTTAATTGTCATTGCATTACGCCTATCGAATATGCTGATTTAGTTTGCTTTCCGGTACTTTACAATTAATCTCAAATCCATTTTTGATTTGTTCAATTTGGTAAAGCTGTATTTTATGCCTAACTATTCCTAATATATTCTGCTGGTACATGTTGGGCAATTTTTCAAAGCTTTGCGTTAATTCATGCATCTCTTCTTTAGTGCACATAGTCAAACCCTGCTTTATTTAATGAATTTAGAACAAGGATACGCTTATAAAAAAAACAAAACAACCAAGCCAAACTAGATATAAACCTCAATATAATGTGTAAAATTTAATCCGAATTAAATATCAAATGTCCATCTAAATAAATTATTAATTTATATAGCGTTTTATCAACATTTAAACAGTACATCCTTACTTTTATTGTGTTATGGTTAACTCAACCTGTGTACAAATTGTACAGATGCTAAACGTTTTAAGTGCGCAACTTAATATCAACACACCCTGTTAAAACACAATAGTTTTGCAAGAGCCTCACATGATGTATCGAAATGTTAAGTTGACTCGTTCCCCTACAGATTCACTTTGGCGTACTTTTGGCAAACAATGTTTCCAATATTTTTGTGTGGAACCACTCATTACTAAAAGACTCCCCGGTGTGAGTAAGAGTTTATGAATAGGCTGTTGTTTGTTAATGCGATGTTTAAATTGAAATTGGCGTGTTGCACCAAAACTCAGTGAAGCAATGACAGGATTGATGCCTAATTCGGGTTCATCATCACTGTGCCACCCCATACTATCGCACCCATTTCGGTAACGATTGAGCAGAACGCTGTTAAAAGAGGTTTGCGTGATCTGTTCCACGTGCTTCTTTAATTCTAAAAGAACGGGTATCCAGGGCAAAGGGTAATTCACTAAACCCGAATATGTGTAAATAGCTTCTTCGTCGCCATACCATGCGTTTAATCTGGGTTCTGGTATGATTCGATTAAATAGTTTTATATTTTTCTGTTGCCAATGAATGATATTTGAATCAAGTAACTGGTTTAAAAGGGTATTGCTCTGCGTGAGGGAAAAGCAATCAGAATGATAGGTTAGGGTCGCATCAGGTAATTCAATACATTCAATAGGTGTAAAAATGTTGTGTGATATTGAGGATGTCATAAATGCTTCAGTGTTTATTAAAATGAAAGTTTATCAAGCGACATTAAGTATGATGGATGCTCTACTGTCCGCATTTTACCTACCAAAATTATTATTGGAGTCGTTAAAACCAAAAATGCACACCTAGAACCAGTGTTGTATTGTTAGTGTTCATGTTTCTTTGTTTAGCATAAATGGCAGTGCTTCCAAATGTATTATCCCAATCAATGCCAATATAAGGTGCGAATTCCGGTCTGAATTCGTAACGTAACCGTAAACCTGTTTCAAGTGTACTTAATCCATTGCCTAAATAATGAGATGTATCATTTCTGCCATAAGCATTTGCTTCAATACGAGGCTGAAGAATTATGCGCTGGGTAATAAGTAAATCATATTCCAATTCAAGGCGAAAAGCTGTGCGGCCTTGTTCGTTGACATAAGAAGTTGCTTCTACATAAATCCAATAAGGCGCATAACCTTGAACGCCTAAGGACAGCCACTCTCGATTTATCCCTGAACCACTATCGTTACGAAGACCTAAGTGTGAATCCCAAAAGGGCGAAATAGCATGCGACCAAAGTAATTCACTACGTGCATTTTGCGATTGTCCATTTTTAACGTCACCCTCAGCTCGAAGTAAAACACGGTCATAGGTTTTACCAAACCACGCTTGTGCATCATAAGTCATGGTAGGATCAGTCGACATATTGGTAATTTCTAATCTATCTGCGATAAATCCTGCTCGATAAA
>CAJBJW010000263.1 GCA_903953455.1 uncultured Pseudomonadota bacterium
CACTGATGACAACCAAAGGCAGTTGTTTTAACATGTCATGCTGCGCTAAAGGCAACATAGTCACTAAATTTTGTATCGCATCACCACTTGTCGCGGTGATGATATGTAATTGTTTTTGCATAATGAGCTGCACAACATTATTGCAGTCAATAGTGGGTATCACGCGACGATAAACATTTTCGTAATCGACAAGTACACCACTCTCCATTAGTGCTTCAGCAAGCGTTTCACGCCCATTTTCACCACGTACAATGATTATATGCCTAGGCATTTTTTTTTGATGTAAAAGTAAATCAAGCAAAGCTTCGCTATTATAACCTTGCTCGGGCATTAAATCGACGCTTACACCTATAGTTGTTAATGCACTTGCTGTCGCATTCCCAATCGCCATACAAAATTTTGTTCGCAATTTTGCCATTTTAGCATCATCTAACTGTGAACAATATAATGTCACCGCATTTGCGCTAGTAAAAATGATGCCATCAGCTTGATTTAATAGACGCTCTACTTCGCAAACATCAAGCAATATAGGCGAAATTTCCAGCGTAGGAAACTGAATTGGAATACCATTTTCAGCGCCAATAATCGCACATAAATTTCCAGACTGATGCGCTGGGCGCGTCACTAAGATACGTGCCTGATTTAAATCACACATTAATCAAGTAACGCTTGCAAAATCTCTGAAGCGCCCTGCGCAATCAAATCTTCTGCAATCGCTTCACCAATAGCAAACGCTTGGCTAACATGCCCTCGTTTCTCTGCGCGATAAATCACGCTTCCATCGGGATTGCCAACCAGACCACGCATCGAAATTTCATCATTTTCAATTTGTGCAAATCCAGCAATTGGCACTTGGCATCCACCATTTAATTTTGCATTCATTGCGCGTTCAGCTGTAACGCATATAGCAGTCAATTCGTCATTTAACGCATTCACAATGGCATTTACTTCAGAATCATCAACGCGACACTCAATACCAATTGCACCTTGTCCAATGGCTGGCAAACTGACTTGTGTTGGTAAACATTGCGCTATGCGATGCCCCATGCCAAGACGTTTTAACCCTGCAGAAGCAAGAATAATCGCATCATAATCGCCGGCATCCAATTTCGCTAAGCGCGTATTGACATTACCACGCAAAGATAAAATTTCAGCATTTGGAAATGTTGCTTTTATTTGACATTGACGACGAAGACTAGATGTCCCAATACGAGCATTCTCTGGCAAGTCAACTAGGGACGCATAATGATTTGAAACAAACGCATCAGTGGGATCTTCTCGCTCTAAAATCGCAGCTAAATGAAGTCCAGCAGGAAAATTCACAGGCACATCTTTCATCGAATGCACGGCAATATCCGCATTACCTTCAAGCATGCCCTGCTCTAGTTCTTTAACAAATAACCCTTTACCGCCAATTTTTGCTAAAGGCGAATCGAGAATTTTATCACCTCGCGTGACCATTTTAACAAGTTGCGTTTGAATAGCAGGAAAAAGTACTTTGATACGCTCAGAAACATACTCTGCTTGCCAGAGTGCTAAAGGGCTTTGACGGGTTGCGATACGAATTATTTGAATAGTCACTACAAAATTGAAAGAAGAAGTTAGGAATATATGAGAGTTTAGCGTAAATCGTGGATTTCGTCGAAAATTAAACAGTCGGAGAAAGAACAATTAGTCATAATTGTCTTTCTCGCCCTGTTTTTAAGTTAACAAATTTTAATGTGAAAACACTAAGTCACCATTTGCCTCTGTGACTTTTATCACATCACCTGCTACAAAATGGCCACCTAAAATAGACTGAGCCAAAGGATTTTCAAGTTGTTGCTGAATAGCTCGTTTCATCGGGCGTGCGCCATAAATAGGATCGAACCCCGCTTCACCCAATAAATCGAGTGCAGTATCCGAAATTGTAAAACCAATTTCACGCTCTTGCAGACGCTTACGTAAATGGTCAATTTGAATAGTCGAAATTGCACGGACTTGCTCACGACCAAGCGAGTGAAACACGACAGCTTCATCAATTCGATTGATAAATTCTGGTCGAAATTTCGTCGCCACAATATCCATTACCGCATTCTTCATCACACTGTAAAGTGCTTCGCCTGATAACGCTTGAATAATATCTGAGCCAATATTTGACGTCATCACAATAATGGTATTTTTGAAATCAACCGTTCGCCCTTGCCCATCCGTTAAACGACCGTCATCTAATACCTGTAATAAAATATTAAACACATCGGGATGCGCTTTTTCGATTTCATCAAGCAAAATGACACTATACGGTTTGCGACGCACTAATTCAGTTAAATAACCGCCTTCTTCATAGCCGACATAACCGGGAGGCGCACCAATTAAACGCGCCACAGAATGTTTTTCCATAAATTCTGACATATCAATACGCACCATGGCATCGGGCGTATCAAACATAAATTCAGCTAACGCTTTGCATAACTCCGTTTTACCAACCCCAGTTGGGCCTAAAAACAAAAATGAGCCATTAGGTCGATTAGGATCCGATAACCCTGCGCGTGAGCGACGAATGGCATTACTCACCGCTTTTAACGCTTCATCTTGCCCGATCACTCGCTGTTTTAAATACGACTCCATCTGCAAGAGTTTTTCACGTTCCCCTTCGAGCATTTTTGAAACGGGAATGCCTGTCCATTTGGATACAATTTCAGCAATTTCATCTTCAGTGACTTTATTACGCAGTAGCGTCATTTTCTGCGTATCAACCGTTGCACTCTGTGCAATTTGCTTTTCTAATTCAGGAATAATGCCATATTGCAATTCTGACATACGCGCTAAATCATTATTGCGTCTCGCCGTTTCAACATCTAATCGGGCATGCTCTAATTTTTCTTTAATTGCAGCACTACCTTGCAATGCGGATTTTTCAGCTTTCCAGATTTCTTCTAAATCCGAATATTCTTTTTCTAAAGTGCCAATTTCTTGCTCCAGAATATGTAAACGTTTTTTGGATGCGGCATCTTTTTCTTTTTTGAGCGCGACTTGTTCGATTTTAAGTTGAATTAAGCGTCGATGCAGTTTATCCATCACTTCGGGCTTAGAATCAATTTCCATGCGAATACGACTTGCCGCTTCATCAATTAAATCAATGGCTTTATCGGGTAACTGCCGATCTGAAATATAACGATAAGAAAGCGTCGCCGCTGCAACAATCGCGGGGTCAGTAATATCAACGCCATGATGCACTTCGTATTTTTCTTTGAGTCCACGCAAAATGGCAATCGTATCTTCAACGCTCGGCTCATCGACTAACACTTTTTGAAAACGACGCTCAAGAGCGGCATCTTTTTCAATGTATTTGCGATATTCGTCTAATGTTGTCGCGCCAACACAATGCAAATCACCTCTTGCGAGCGCAGGCTTTAACATATTTCCGGCATCCATCGCGCCATCGGCTTTTCCCGCGCCAACCATCGTATGCAACTCGTCAATGAACAATATGACTTGCCCTTCTTGCTTCGCTAAATCATTTAAAACCGCTTTTAAACGCTCTTCAAATTCACCGCGAAATTTTGCGCCCGCAATCAATGCCGCCATATCAAGGGATAAAACTTGTTTATGCTTCATTCCCTCTGGCACTTCTCCGTTAACAATACGCTGCGCTAAACCTTCAACAATAGCACTTTTACCTACACCGGGTTGCCCAATGAGAACGGGATTATTTTTTGTGCGGCGTTGCAATACTTGAATAGTCCGACGAATTTCATCATCCCGCCCAATGACAGGATCGAGTTTACCTTGCATCGCACGCTGCGTTAAATTGACTGTATATTTATTTAACGCTTGGCGTTGATCTTCCGCATTAGCATCATTCACTGCCTCCCCTCCACGCAATTTTTCAATAGCATTTTGAAGTAGCATTTTATTAATGCCAAATTTTTTGAATATTTCTGTTAGTGAACATTTTTCTTCTACAATGGCCAGCAAAAATAATTCACTTGAAATGAATGTATCGCTGCGTTTTTGCGCTAGTTTATCCGTGATATTGAGTAATCGATCAAGCTCACTAGATACACGTACATCCCCGCCCGTTCCACTAACACTTGCCAAACGATTCAATGCAGCAAGCAATTCAACACGCAAACCAGGTACATTAATACCGCTCTGTGCAAGTAACGGCTTAATACTGCCACTTTCTTGATTAACTAACGCTAAAAGTAAATGCGCAGGTTCAATAAATTGATGATCTTTTCCTAACGCCAAGCTTTGCGCATCTGCAATCGCTTCATGAAATTTACTGGTTAATTTATCTGTTCTCATTATTGAATTTCCCTTTAGATTTAAAGAAATGAAGTTATTTCAATAGTGGTGATAGAAAACCAGATTTCAAGTAAGTGAACACCCTATATCACGTGTAACTTTGTATATAACGTCATTAACCAGCGTGAATCATCAGAAAATTTAATCAATGCACGCTCGGTTTTTCCTTCGCCTTCCATTTTCAAAATGATACCAGCCCCAAAACTTTCATGTTCTACGCGCTGACCTAGGCGGTAACGACTATCACTTTGCATCTCTTTTGGCAGATTCGTTATCGAAAAACTTGTCGATTTTGCCGTCATTGGACGCGATACCTCCCGTTTTGGCCGCACTTCTTCGAGAAGTTCTGCCGGCAACTCACGGAGAAAACGTGATTTACTCGCTGGTGTTTCACGTCCGTATAAAAGTCGTTTTTCAGCATGCGTGATATACAGTTTTTCCCGTGCGCGCGTGATTCCCACGTAACACAAACGACGTTCTTCTTCTAATTTTCCTGCATCATAAATAGATTGCTGAGAAGGAAACAATCCATCTTCAAGCCCAACCAAAAACACTAAGCGAAACTCCAAGCCTTTTGCCGTATGCAATGTCATTAATTGCACACAATCATCAAATTCGTTAGCTTGTGATTCAGCCGACTCCAATGCAGCGTGACTTAAAAATTCAGATAACTCCGAAATATCCGCATCGCTATTCACATCAATTTTGAATAAGTTTGCCGCATTGACAAGCTCTTTTAAGTTTTCAATTTTTTCCGCACTTTTTTCAACTTTATCTTGCCCGTAAAAAGCCATTAAACCGCTATTTTCAATGACAATTTGAACCTTTTCACCTAGCGGTAACTCAGCTGTTTTTGCAGCTAATTGTTCAATCAAATCCAAAAAGTAAAATAGTGCATTTCCAGCACGATTAGGCAATAATTTTTGATCAATTAAACACTGAGCCGCCATCCATAACGATATCTGCTGTGAATTCGCTAGCTGACGAATTTCATCAATCGTTTTCAAACCAATGCCGCGCGTTGGGGTATTTACAACGCGATCAAATGACGCATCATCATGTCGATTAGCCAGCAAACGCAAATAGGCGAGTGCATTTTTAATTTCAGCGCGATCAAAAAATCGCAAGCCTCCAAATACGCGGTAAGGCGTTTTAGTCAGCATGAGCTGTTCTTCAAATTGACGTGATTGCGCATTAGAGCGATATAAAATCGCTACATCAACACGTTTATTGCCATCTTCAACCCACGAACGAATGCGATCAACGACATATTTTGCTTCATCAACATCACTAAATGCCCCGTAAACACTAATTTTTTCTCCGTCCGGCAAATCCGTCCACAATTCTTTGCCCAGACGACTTTTGTTATTTGCAATAATATGATTTGCCGCTTTTAAAATCGCACCACTTGATCGATAATTTTGTTCTAATTTAATCGTTTGATGTGTTGGGTAGTGATCTTTAAAATTATAAATATTTTCAATTTTTGCCCCGCGCCAACCATAAATTGCTTGATCGTCATCTCCTACAACAAAAATATTGTCACGATTTGGACTTAACAGTGTTAGCCAAGCATATTGCAAATGATTGGTATCTTGAAATTCATCAACATGAATTTGGCTAAAGCGTTGCTGGTATTGCTGCAATATATTGTCGTTATCTCGAAATAGCTCATAGACTCGAAGCAATAGCTCTGAAAAATCCACCACACCTGAACGCTCACAAGCCGCTTCATATTCTTGATAAATGCGCAGAAAACGTCGTGTATTTTTATCTTCATTGCCCACTAAATGAAAACTACGCAGCGCGGCATCTTTTTTCTCATTGATAAACCATTGAACTTCCTTTGCCGGCAATTCTTTATCATCAATTTTCAAATCCGCTAAAATGCGTTTAATTAAGCGTTGTTGGTCGTTTGAGTCAAGAACTTGAAAGTCCTTAGGTAAACGCGCTTGCTCTGCGTGACGCCGCAATAAACGATGTGCAATACCATGAAATGTGCCAATCCACATCGAACTTGCACTACTATCCAGTAAATTTTCAACACGGCCCCGCATTTCATTTGCGGCTTTATTGGTAAAGGTGACTGCGAGAATGCTTTGTGGGGAAAGCCCATTGACTTGTATTTGCCAAACAATTCGATGGACTAAGACGCGGGTTTTACCGCTGCCAGCACCTGCTAGAATAAGCATAGCTTGAGAAGGAGCCGTAACGGCTTCACGTTGCGCATCGTTGAGTGGAGCAATGATTGGGGTAATATCCATAATTTTATCGCTTGCAGATTTTTAACAGCTGTGTATAGTTTGAAGGTAAACACGGCCAACAATGGTTGACCTGTTTTTTATGACATCATTATACAGAGAAGGTTTTTTAAAATGAGTTTTGATTATAAACGTTTGTTTAAATTCGAATTGAACTTAGACGAAACAAAAAAGAAATATCGCTTATATGCAGGAGCGGCGACGCTTGTCACTTCACTCATCACGGCAAGCATTCCGCTTTTAATCATTGGCTTAGTGCTTGCATCAACTGGTTACGCAGGCTGGTGCCCGCTTTGTTCTGCGATTGAAAAATAAGATTTTTCATTCTCACGTGCATTGTTTCCAAACTAAAGCAATGCACGTGATACCTAATTTTCATCTCATTCCAATTACAATTCTGTGACAACTGTTTACCCTATTCCTGAAAATCACCCTCAACGCTTTGTGCTACACAATGAAGTTCACGCACGCTCATCGTTAATACTTGGTTTACCGCTACGAGCAACGCATTTAGCATTGTCGCGCTCAGGCGAAGAAAAAATTCATGAACGCGTGCATTTAGGACAGCTCTGCGAACGATTCGGTGTTGCTCCACCTGCAACCGATGCCGATCATTTCAGTGCCACTTTTGATTCTTTTCAACTAAGATGGGAACAGCACGGCGAGTTTAGTACTTACACTTTTTATGTTCAAGGCGTCGAAGATAAGCCATTTTCATCCCCGGCATTAAAAAAAGTACCTGTTGATTGGCTAACGTCTTTAACTGGAAAAATTTTAATAGCAGCGCATGCAACAATTCTACCTGCAACGAACACCCTAAACACAATAGCGAATCTAACCGATATTTCACCGCATTTTGCCAATAATCCTATTATTGGATCAACTGTTACAGGTGGCGCTGCGAATGTCTTTACAGATTTTCGTATTCATGTCGATGGTTTTAGCCGTTTTTTAATCGTAGATCAAAATTTACGCACAGAACAAGGCGCAAGGTTACTACATCGTTTGTTTGAAATTGAAGTTTATCGAGTCCTTGCCCTACTCGCTTTTCCTATCGCAAGAAAACTTAATCCCGAACTCAAAAAAGCAGACAAGCAACTTTATACTATTACCAATGCAATGACGCAATCCGCAGGCAATGATACAAAACTACTCGATGAACTCACTGTACTCGCAGCCGAAATTGAAAACCATGTATCAAGTAATCATCTACGTTTTGCTGCAGCAGATGCATATTATAACTTGGTGGAGCGTCGCCTTATGGATTTACGAGAAGTCCGTATTCAAGGCATACAAACCATTGGTGAATTTATGAATCGTCGTTTAGAACCCGCTGTAAATACCTGTCGCTCAACGTCAAACCGCTTTCGATCACTCTCTGAACGTGTTGGTAATGCCAGTGAATTATTGCGTACACGTGTAGACATCATTATTGAAAGACAAAATCAGAGCTTACTTTCATCAATGAATTTACGCGCAAAAATGCAACTGCGTATGCAACAAATGGTTGAAGGTATTTCAATTGTTGCCATTACTTACTACACCGCAAGTTTAATTCGTGCGATGGCACAAACACTTCAGTCATTAGGATGGCATATTGAACCCGAAATGATTGAAGGTGCAAGCGTCCCCTTCATCTTAATTGGGATTGGACTCGGTTTTAAACGCGTTCACCACATTATTAAAACAACAACCGATGCATCTTGAAAAATATTGAGTGAAAACTTTTTTTCTCAAACATTGCCCTTATAATGTAGTTTACTTAACACAGAATTCATCATTCTATTTTTAATTTTTTTTAAATAGAGATTACATCCTTTTCATTTTAATTATTTATCATTTAAATCAATGGCAACTAAAGAAGATTTTTATAAATTACTAAACGTCGAGCGAAATGCAAGCGACGCTGAAATTAAAAAAAGTTATCGCAGTTTAGCGATGAAACACCATCCTGATCGCAACGCTGATAATCCAGAAGCCGCTGAAGAAAAATTCAAACAAATTAAAGAAGCGTACGAAATCTTATCTGACCCTAAAAAACGTTCCGCTTATGATCAATTTGGTCACGCAGGTGTTGATTCCTCTATGGGTGGTCGTGGAGGCGCAGGTGCAGGCGATTTTGGCGATATTTTCGGTGATATTTTCGGCAACAACTTCGGTGATATGTTCAGTCGACGTGGCGGTGGCGGTTCACAAGGAGGTCAACGTGGATCCGATTTACGATACAACTTAGAAATAACACTAGAAGAAGCGTGCGCTGGCACAGAACAAAAAATTCGCATCCCCGTTTATATTACGTGTGACGATTGTTCAGGATCAGGTGCAAAAAAAGGCTCCTCACCAGTTACTTGCACAATGTGTCATGGACACGGCCAAGTAAGAATGCAACAAGGTTTTTTTACAGTTCAACAAACCTGTCCAACCTGTCGTGGTGCAGGAAAACAAATTAAGGATCCTTGTGGCAAATGCCAAGGACAAGGTCGCGTTAGAGACGAAAAGACGCTATCAGCAAAGATTCCAGCTGGCGTTGATACGGGCGATAGAATACGTCTTTCTGGCGAAGGTGAAGCTGGGCAACTTGGTGCCCCATCAGGTGATTTGTACATTGAAATTCACGTTAAGACACATTCCATTTTTAGTCGTGATGGTGCAAATCTATCCTGTGAAGTTCCAATTAGCTTTGTAACAGCCTGTATCGGCGGTGAAATAGAAGTCCCGACGCTCGATGGAAAAGTTATGTTAAAAATTCCTGCAGAAACTCAAACAGGAAAATCATTTCGCTTACGTGGCAAAGGTGTAAAACCTGTCCGTGGTGGAGCTATAGGTGATTTAATCTGCAAAGTTCAAATCGAAACACCTGTCAAC
>CAJBJW010000264.1 GCA_903953455.1 uncultured Pseudomonadota bacterium
ATGTTGCGCCTTTTTTTATGGTATTTTTTAAACACCCGTTCTACGGTAATTTCGAAAGTTCCGACACTTTGTCGTAATCCACGCCAACACTGACAATAAAACTGGTTGCTTCTTCGATATTCATTGCTGATTCAAGCACTTTATCTTTACTAACAATGACAGTAAAACCCGATGTTGGATTAGGTGAAGTTGGAATAAACAAAACATATTTATCCGCTGCACGATTAGTCACATAAGCGGGCACCCAAATACCTTCCTTTGGATATTCCACGTACACAACTTCTTTGGCAACGGTTTGATTTTGTGAAGAAAACATACTAATCACTTTTTTAAGTACGCGGTAAATCGTACTTAAAAAGGGGATTCTGTCCATAATAAAATCAATTGCAGCAATCACCCAAAAACGCCCCTCCTCAACCAGCTTATAACCAATTGAGATTAGAACTACGCAACTCAGTCCTAAAAATAATACGGTATAAAGCGTACTATCAGCGTAACCGTAAACAAATCGCACCATGTCTGCGAGCAAGTCTTTCACGAAAAATAGAATTTTAATAATGACTGCAATCGGAATGACCGCAAAAATGCCAATTAAAAAGTAGTTAAATAATTTCTTTAGTTTATCTTTCATCACATCCTCCTCAAAAAATTGTATTAAACAACCATCTTCGTGCGAATATTATTTTTTTATCGCTAATCGCTTAAGTGGAAACACACACTGAAAACAACTGCCTTTTCCTAATTCACTTCGAATGACGAGTTGTCCATCATGCCGCATTAAAACATGTTTCACAATCGCTAAACCCAAACCAGTACCATTTATTTTATGCACTCGCTTAGCTTCAACGCGATAAAATCGCTCGGTGACCCGAGAAATATCGCCACTTGCAATCCCCTCGCCCTCATCAATAACATCCAACAATATGGCATTATCTGTTTGATGCCAGCGTATTTTCACTTGCGTATCCTCAAAAGAATATTTAAGCGCATTGCTAAGTAAATTTGTAAACGCACTGTGTAATTCATGTTCTTCACAAAGCAACATCGCTTGAGAATCGAGAATTAATTCAATTCGCCCAGCATTAAAAGAGGCTTCATTTTCATTGCATATTTGCATGAGCAACGCAGGAATATCCACAATCTCATGTTTTTTACTTTTCGTTTCCAGGCGAGCTAACAGCAACAAATCATCCACCAAATGTTGCATTCTGTCAGTTTGCCCAAGCATATTACTTATAGAATGCGTGAATAAAGGTGACATTTCTTCATTCATGTCTTGCAGCGTTTCAAGATAGCCTCGCATCACTGTGAGTGGTGTACGCAATTCATGCGACACATTCGCAACAAAATCTTTACGCATTCGCTCCATTTGCTTTAGCTGTGTTACATCTTGCGCTAAAAGCAAACGCAAACCTGCGCCATAGTTAATAATGCGCACAGCTAGTGTCATTTTGTCATTGAGGGGGGAAGACAATATGACGGGTTCATCATATTGTTTAGATTTTAAATAATGAATAAACTCAGGAAAGCGAATTAAGTTTTGAACACGTTGCCCTTTATCGGCTGGACGCAATCCTAAAATTTCACGGGCGGCTTTGTTTGCCCACTCTATTTCATCCGTATCATTGATAACAACTGCGGCATCAGGCAGCGCTTCAGTCGATTGCCGAAACTGATCAACCATTTTGCCCAATTTCTTTTTTCGGCGTTTATTATTTTTTTTTATGCGGTAAACATGATAATAAACTTCCTCCCATACACCGCTACTTTTGGGATAATTACCTTGAGCTCCCGTACGTAGCCATTTTTCTAAGCGATTGATTTCATACAGGTGTCGATACAATGTAAAAACAAGTAACCCAAAGAGCAACGGCAAGAATAATTTTGTAAATAACCCAATAATACACACCGCAAAGAAAAGAAGTGTAAAAGTGAGTATTTCACGTTGCCAAATTGCCATTCATTTTCTCGTCACTGATTCATGGAAAAACGGTAGCCAAAGCCGCGTACCGTCTGTACTAAGTCTTCACGTCCATAGGTTTCTAATATTTTTCGCAATCGACGAATATGGACATCCACCGTGCGCTCTTCAATGTAAACACTCCGCCCCCAAACTTGATCAAGTAACTGGGTACGATTAAATACTTTATCAGGGTGCGTCATAAAAAACTGCATTAAACGAAATTCAGTCGGACTCACATCAACGAGTACCTCACCTATCATCAATCTATGCTGCTCTGTATCCAGAATCAAATCACCTACAATCACTTGTGGTGACCACTGATGTTTACTGCTACGGCGAAGCACGGCACGCAGTCTTGCCACTAACTCACGCGGAGAAAATGGCTTAGTCATGTAATCATCCACGCCACAACCAAAACCACGAATTTTATCTTCTTCCTCACCGCGCGCGGTTAATAAAATTATTGGCAATTCTTGATAAGCAGGTTCTTTACGCAGACGTCTCGCCCATTCTACGCCACTCACGTTTGGAAGCATCCAATCAAGAAGGATTAAATCGGGAAGGGTATTATCTAAAAACCGTTGCGCATCTGTCGTGTTGGCAGCAGCATGAACAGTAAAACCAGCCTGTTCAAGCACAACCAGTAACATTTCACGAATGGCGTCTTCGTCTTCTACAACTAGTATAATAAAATTAGGCATAGCGCTAACATCACCCCAAATCAGGATAAAGGAATTAAAAAGTTCAAAACGTCAGTCCATAAAAACAGCCCAATATCATTTTTTTAATGATAGCAAAAACTTGAAAGACATTTCCATGGAAATAATATGACATTGTAACAATCAATTTGTGACTGTTTGATGACAGAAAAATTCATAAAAAATGAATCGTGTTTGAAAAATTATGCGCAAAAAGCTGATTTTTACGTTAAAAATTGCCATACTCAACACTTTTTTCATTCCTATTTTCTATTACAGAGTTTTGAAATGTCACCACATCTCAGTGAATTACAACGCCGTCGCACCTTTGCGATTATTTCCCACCCTGACGCGGGAAAAACCACCGTTACCGAAAAATTATTACTTTTTGGCGGCGCCATTCAGTTAGCAGGCTCAGTTAAAGGTCGCAAAGCGGCGCGTCATGCCACCTCTGACTGGATGGAAATGGAAAAAGAGCGCGGTATTTCTGTCACCACCTCTGTGATGCAATTTGAGCATAAAGATTGTGTGATTAATTTGCTCGACACGCCCGGACACGAAGACTTCTCAGAAGATACGTATCGCACATTAACAGCGGTGGATTCTGCATTAATGATTATTGACGTCGCTAAAGGCGTTGAAGAGCGCACGATTAATTTGATGGAAGTGTGTCGCCTTCGCACCACGCCGATTTTAACGTTTATCAACAAACTCGACCGTGAAGGCCGCGAACCCATTGAGTTACTTGATGAAGTTGAAAATGTATTAAAAATCGCCTGCGCCCCCATGACATGGCCAATTGGCATGGGAAAACGTTTTAAAGGCGTTTACCATCTCTATAAAGATGAAGTGCATTTATTTAGCGCTCAACATGGCGGAAAAATTGCGGAAGCTGAAGTCATTAAAGGCCTTGAAAATTCGAAATTAGATGAGCTTCTCGGCGATCAAGCGCAAGAATTGCGCGATGAAATTGAACTCGTCAAAGGCGCTAGCCATGAATTTAATTTAGAAGCCTATTTAGCAGGTAAATTGACACCCGTTTTCTTTGGCTCTGCGGTGAATAACTTTGGTATTTTAGAATTACTCGACGCCTTTGCCGAATATGCGCCCTCACCTTTGCCGCGTGAAGCCGTGCAACGTGAAGTCTTGCCCAGTGAAGAAAAGTTCACTGGTTTTGTCTTTAAAGTTCAGGCCAACATGGATCCCTCGCATCGTGACCGCGTGGCGTTTTTGCGCGTTTGCTCGGGCAAATTTGATAAAGGCATGAAAGTTCACCACGTTCGTTTAGGTAAAAGCATTCAAATTGCCAATGCGATTACATTCCAAGCGGCAACCCGAAATGCCGTTGAAGAGGCCTACGCGGGTGATATCATCGGCATGCATAATCACGGCACGATTCAGGTTGGTGATACGTTCACGCAAGGTGAAACGCTCAAATATGGTGGCATTCCCTATTTCGCACCAGAATTATTTCGTCGCGTGGTATTAAAAGATCCTCTTCGCGCTAAAGCATTGCAAAAAGGCTTAATTCAATTAACCGAAGAAGGCGCAACGCAGCTATTTCGCCCATTAAAAAATAATGACCTAATTTTAGGCGCGGTAGGGGTATTACAATTTGACGTGACCGCGTTTCGATTAAAAAGTGAATATAACGTCGAATGTGTTTATGATGCGGTCGCTATTTCAACGGTACGCTGGGTAAGCTCGGATAATCCTGCAAAGCTCGAAGAATTCAAGCGCAAAGCGTTTGATAACTTGGCAGAAGATGGTGGTGGTTATTTAGTTTACGTTGCAAACAGTCGCGTGAATTTGCAACTTGCACAAGAGCGTTATCCTGATATTACATTTAGTTCAACACGCGAATTGTAACGGCAAAATATCAATTTGATGAAACCCAACAGAATGAATGACACAGCAGCATCATTCATTCACAACATTTAAAAAATTTCAACATAGTCGGATTACGCAGAGCTAATCCGACTTCTCTTATTTTTTCCTAAATTCAGAACGATATGTAATTTACCCATGTTTTTGTTTTTATTCTCGTTAATGAACTAATATTCTTTACGTAAGCAACAATGCAGACAACAACGCGGAATTTTCAATTTTATTGAGCGGTGTGAAAATTTTGACGATTGGTGATTTTGTTTTGTAAAAAAATAAATATAAATAACAGGTAAAGGCCGATACGCTGGGCTAATCCACCCCATACCACAAAGTGTTTCAAATAATGTATTGACTGCATTCATATTAAGCGTGATAATCAAAGTGCAGTCTGTGGCGGTAGAAGCGCCCCACATTAAAAACTAAAGCAACCAAACAGATTGGACTGCATAAAAATATTTTGCATAGTCAAGAGTATCGTTTTACGACATTGAAAAATTATCACAGCGAATTTGACCTATAACAAATCAAAAAATACAAGCAAAGCCAATTGTTGCGCGTTAAATTTAAGAACAAATTCTTTAACGTCCTAATTGTAACAACACGTTCGATAACACTCGTTAACGATGATACGGATGATTTTGCAAAATACTCCACGCGCGATAAATTTGTTCTGCCGCCACAATACGCACAAGCGGATGCGGAAACGTTAAATTCGACAAACACCACGATTCACGCGCCCGTTGTTTGACCTCTTCTGCAAGTCCTTCCGGCCCGCCAACGAGCAGACAAACGTGCTTCGTATTGTTTTGCCAACGCTCAAGCGACTGCGCTAATTCTTGTGTATTCCACAATTTACCGCCTAAATCGAGCGTAACCAAATGACTACCACTCGGAATAGCCGCCAGCATACGCTCGCCTTCTTCTTTGATAATTCGCGCCACATCGCTATTTTTACCGCGTTTACCCGCTGGAATTTCTTTTAGCACCAATTCAAAATCACGCGGCAAACGCTTTGCATATTCTTCATAACCTTGCTCTACCCAAGACGGCATTTTTGTGCCAACGGTAATTAAATGAATTTGCATGATTAACGCTCGTTATTTTCGCGTTTTAACTGGCTTTTATGCCCTTGTGACAAACGTAAAATGCCACGCAAAATATCCACTTCTTTGCTGTAAAGCTGCGCACGATTGTATAAGCGACGCAGACGACGCAAAATGGATTTGGATTTTTCATCTTGTACAAAACCAATATCACTAAGCGCCTGCGCTAAATGCGTATAAAACAATTCCATTTGCTCGGCGGTGGCAAGTACCTGCTCATCTTCATCGCCAACCGGTTTTCGTGGCGGTAAATTGCCCTGCGATGCGATAAATAATTCGTATGAAATAACTTGCACCGCAGCAGCAATATTGAGTGAGCTGTAATTAGGATTACAGGGAATATGCAGCAGGAAACGACATAAATCGAGTTCTTCATTTTTTAAACCCGAATTCTCCCGACCAAAAATAATGGCAATTTTGGTATCGGGATTTTGCTCCATCACTGTTTGCGCACATTCTCGCGGCGTCACTTCTGGCCAGCTAATCGTTCGACTTCGCGCACTTGCCCCAATGACCAGCGTGCAATCGGCAATGGCTTCTTGAAGTGTTTGCACCACTTGCGCCCGCGCTAAAATGTCATCTGCGCCAGCCGCCCGCGCTGTTGCGTCTGCGTGCGGAAAAAACTTCGGTGACACCAAACACAAATTCGTAAGCATCATATTCTTCATCGCCCGCGCTACCGCGCCAATATTTCCTGCGTGCGAGGTTTCAACTAATACAATTTTGATATTATCCAGCAAAGCAAATGTCCATAAAGTGAAAAAAGCACTAAGTTTAGCAAAATATTTGCTAAACTATTGATCTTTATCCGCTCATTTAAAAATTGTAAATCACTATGCAACCCATGCTAAATATTGCTGTTCGTGCAGCACGCAGCGCAGGCGAAATCATTCTTCGCTCAGCAGACAAAGCCTCACATCTCGCCGTTGACTCAAAAGGTAAAAATGACTTTGCCACTGAAATTGACCGACTTGCTGAGAAAGAAATCATTTCTATCATTAAGGCCGCTTACCCAGAACACAGCATTCTTGCTGAAGAAAGCGGTGAACATGCCGGCAATGACTTTGTTTGGGTCATCGACCCGCTCGATGGCACAACCAATTTTATTCATGGTTTTCCGCAATATGCTGTGTCTATTGCGCTCAAATACAAAAACCGTATTGAAATCGGTGTGGTTTACGATCCCCTACGTGAAGAATTATTTACGGCAAAACGCGGTGGTGGTGCGATGCTCAATAATCGTCGTCTTCGTGTCACTGGTTTAACCAGTATGAAAGGTGCGTTAATTGGCACTGGATTCCCCTTCAAAGTTCCTCAACATTTAGATGCATATTTAAATATGTTCCGTGCAATTACGATTGATTCTGCCGGCATTCGTCGTGCTGGTTCAGCCGCGCTTGATTTAGCTTACTTAGCCGCAGGTCGACTTGACGCATTTTGGGAAATTGAATTAAAAGAATGGGATATGGCTGCGGGCATTTTACTTGTCAAAGAAGCGGGCGGTGTTGCCACTGATTTTTCCTTTAATGATAATTACTTAACTTCAGGTAATTTAATTGCCGGCAGTCCACGTATGCATCAGTTGATGTATCAGTTAATTGAACCGCACGTAACTCCTGCATTAAAGTAATCACGCAGACTTTATGATTCGTACCACCTACGCTGTCATCCATTTAGAGGCTATTGCGCACAATGTTGCGCAAGTGCGTTTAGCTGCGCCAAATTCAAAAATTATGGCGGTGATTAAAGCTAATGCCTATGGGCATGGCCTGCAACGCGTCGCTCACGCACTTGAGCCATTTGTTGAAGGTTTTGCCGTAGCGCGAGTGCAAGAAGGTGTGCGTTTGCGTAAAGCGGGTATTAAACAGCGAATTGTGGTACTAGAAGGCTTTACGCATATTCAAGAACTTGATGACTTATGTCATTATCAACTTGAAGCGTCCATTCACTCCGCACATCAATTAACCATTTTAAACTCACAAACTGCGCCCGAATTACTCACTGCATGGGTCAAAATCGATACCGGCATGAATCGACTTGGCTTTAAACCACCCGAAATACCTGATGTGTATGAACAGTTAACACACAGCACAGCAGTCAAAAAGCCAATCAATTTCATGACGCATTTCGCCAATGCTGATGACAAAAATGATCCGAAAACCCTTAAGCAAATCAGCTTATTTAATGACTTAACCGCTGAATATAGCGGTGAAAAAAGTATGGCAAACTCTGCGGGTATTTTAGCTTGGAAAGCCGCGCAAACTGATTGGGTTCGAGCAGGAATTATGCTTTACGGTATTTCACCATTTGCAGAGATATCGGGCATTGATTTAGGCTTAAAACCGCTCATGAGTTTACATTCACGTTTGATTGCGGTACGTGATGTAGATGCTGGCGAGACGGTAGGTTATAACGGTTCATGGAGAAGTTCACATGCCACCAAAATTGGCGTAATTGCCATTGGTTATGGTGATGGATATCCACGTTACGCCAAAAATGGTACACCAGTGCTTATCAACGGGTCATTAGTGCCCTTAGTTGGGCGTGTATCAATGGATATGATTACCGTGGATTTAGGTCCCTATTCAAGCGCACAAGCAGGGGACAGCGTCACGTTATGGGGAGAGCACCTGCCAATTGAAACGATTGCGCAGTATGCAGATACGATTGCCTACACGCTAGTTTGTGGTGTCACTCCACGCGTTGATATTTTAGAATCATCATAACCTTGATAATAAATAAAAAAACCCACTTCTTTACTACGAAATTAAATCACTCTAAAATAGATCTCATAATTTACTGCTGAGAAAAATTCTGCTATGTCTGCAAATAACGACGAAATAAATAATTTACTTAATCAAGATTACAAACAAGGCTTCATCACTGACATTCAAGCAGATACATTTCCTGTCGGCTTAAATGAAGATGTCATCGCGAAATTATCCAAAGTGAAAAACGAGCCCGAATTTATGCTCGAGTATCGTTTAAAAGCCTTTCGCCACTGGCAAACGATGCCCTCACCTGATTGGGCGCAACTCAAGATTGAGCCAATTGATTATCAAGAAATCAGTTATTACTCTGCGCCAAAATCCAAAGACAATGGACCAAAAAGTTTAGATGAAATTGATCCCGAAATTTTGGAAGCTTATAAAAAATTGGGTATTCCGCTTGCAGAACAAGAACAATTAGCCGGAATCGCCGTTGATGCGGTTTTTGACAGTGTGTCTGTGGCAACGACGTTTAAAAGTAAATTACACGAAGTAGGCGTCATTTTCTGCCCCATTTCAGAAGCCATTCGAGAACATCCAGAACTCATCAAGCAATATTTAAGTTCTGTTGTGCCTGTTGGTGATAACTTTTTTGCGGCGTTAAATTCGGCTGTATTTACGGATGGCTCGTTTGTCTATATTCCAAAAGGCGTACGCTGCCCGATGGAGCTTTCAACGTATTTTAGAATTAATGCGAGCAACACAGGGCAATTTGAGCGAACATTGATTATTGCTGATGAAGGCAGTTATGTATCGTATCTTGAAGGTTGCTCTGCGCCACAGCGTGATGAAAACCAACTTCATGCGGCGGTGGTTGAACTCGTCACACTCAAAGATGCGCAAATTAAATATTCAACCGTGCAAAATTGGTACCCTGGTGATAAAGAAGGGAAAGGCGGTATTTATAACTTTGTGACCAAACGCGCTGATTGTCGCGGTGAAAACTCAAAAGTATCATGGACGCAAGTGGAAACCGGCTCAGCGATTACGTGGAAATACCCAAGTTGCGTGTTAACGGGTGATAATTCAGTGGGTGAATTTTACTCGGTTGCGGTGACCAATAATTTGCAGCAAGCCGATACCGGCACCAAGATGATTCATATTGGAAAAAACACCACAAGCACCATTATTTCCAAAGGAATATCAGCGGGCAGAGCGCAAAATACCTATCGCGGACTCGTTAAAATCTTAAAAAGCGCTGAAAATGCACGAAACTACACACAATGCGATTCACTCCTCGTAGGCGATAAATGCGGTGCGCATACTTTCCCTTACGTTGAGGTGAAACAACCTACCGCGCAAATTGAACATGAAGCCACGACGTCTAAAATCAGCGAAGATCAATTGTTTTTCTGTCAGCAACGCGGCTTATCCGCGGAAGACGCGGTATCAATGATTGTGAACGGCTTTTGTAAACAAGTCTTTAAAGAATTGCCGATGGAATTTGCCGTTGAAGCACAGGCGCTACTTGGCCTAAGTTTAGAAGGTAGTGTTGGCTAATTTCGCCAATTATCATTAAAAAATACGTTTTATTTTGGAATACACATACACATGCTAAAAATTAAAGATTTAACCGTCAATATCGGCACCAAAGAAATTCTCAAAGGTTTAAACCTCAATGTGAAAGCAGGTGAAATTCACGCGATTATGGGGCCAAATGGCGCGGGTAAAAGTACCCTTTCACACGTTTTATCGGGTAAATCAGGTTATGAAGTCACAGGCGGTAGCGTCACGTATAACGGAAAAGATTTACTTGAGATGCCCGCTGAAATTCGGGCGCGTGAAGGTGTTTTTTTAGCGTTTCAATATCCTGTTGAAATTGCTGGCGTCACCAATGTGTATTTACTCAAAGCCGCGCTTAACGCCATTCGCAAACATAAAGGCCTCAGCGAAGTAGATGCGATGGATTTTCTCACCCTCGTTAAAAGTAAAACCAAAGCACTCGATATGGATGAAAAATTCTTATATCGTGCCGTGAATGAAGGGTTTTCGGGTGGCGAGAAAAAACGTAATGAAATTTTGCAAATGGCGATGCTCGAGCCGCAACTGTGTATTTTGGATGAAACCGATTCAGGTCTTGATATTGACGCACTTCGCATTGTGGCTGATGGCGTCAATGCACTGCGCTCAGAAAATCGCGCCTTTATTATGGTCACGCATTATCAGCGTTTACTTGATTATATTAAGCCCGATTTTGTACACGTTTTGGCGGATGGCAAAATCGTTAAATCTGGCGGCGCGGAACTCGCGCTTGAGCTTGAAGAAAAAGGTTATGGTTGGTTGGAGCAAGCATGAAAACAGACACTTCATGGCTCAACACGTTTCGGCAATCTGACTTAACACACTTTGAGCAAACAAGTTTTCCCTCGCAACGGTTGGAAGATTGGCGTTATACCAATGTTTCCGCTATTGAGA
>CAJBJW010000265.1 GCA_903953455.1 uncultured Pseudomonadota bacterium
CATTTTGCTTGGGAATTTTTGGTGAATACCCTTGAAATTCCGAAAGAAAAATTGTGGGTCACGGTTTTTGACGAAGACGATGAAGCGGCAAATATTTGGATTAACGAAATCGGTGTGTCGCCTGAGCGACTGTCGCGTATTGGTGCAAAAGATAATTTCTGGTCAATGGGTGACACGGGGCCTTGTGGGCCTTGCAGTGAAATTTTCTACGACCATGGTGAAGGAATTTTTGGTGGTCCTCCAGGAACACCAGATGAAGATGGTGATCGCTATATTGAAATCTGGAACTTGGTTTTCATGCAATATGACCGCAGTGCAGATGGCACATTAACGCCTCTTCCAAAACCCTCTGTTGATACTGGTATGGGTTTAGAGCGTATTTGCGCTGTCATGCAAAATGTGCATAACAACTACGATATCGATTTATTCCAAAATATTGTCAAAGCCGTTGCACAATTAGCCAATATGACCGATTTGAGTAATAGCTCGCTACGCGTCATTGCTGATCATATTCGCTCATGTGCGTTTATGGTTGTGGACGGTGTCATGCCATCAAACGAAGGGCGTGGTTACGTGCTTCGCCGTATTATTCGCCGCGCGATTCGTCATGGTTATCGCTTAGGCATTAGTGATATTTTCTTCTACAAATTAGTGGCGCCATTAGCCAAAGAAATGGGCGCCGCATTTCCCGAATTACTTGCCGCTCAAGCCCAAGTGGAAATTGTTTTAGAGCGCGAAGAAAAACGCTTTGCGGAAACCTTAGGGCAGGGCATGAAAATTTTGGAAAGTTGCGTAGCGAAAATGGATGGCTCTGTTATCGCGGGCGATACGGTTTTCCAACTTTATGATACCTATGGCTTTCCTGTTGATTTAACAGCTGATTTTGCGCGTGAGCATGAGTTAACCGTTGATTATGATGGTTTTGAAAAAGCCATGGAAGCACAACGTGACCGCGCTCGCTCGGCCAGTCATTTTGGCTCTGATTCACACAAAAATATTGAACTTGATTCACACACACAATTCACCGGCTATGAAAAACTAGAGGATACCGCGCAAATTGTGGCGTTGTTTAAAGCAGGTGAAGCGGTTGAACATTTAAATGCGGGTGATGAAGGCCTCGTGGTATTAGATAAAACACCGTTTTACGGTGAGTCTGGCGGTCAAGTAGGTGATTGCGGCACCATCAGCGCAGATGGCGTGGTTTTTGAAGTTGCTGATACGCAAAAACAAGCAGGTGATTTATTTCTGCATCAAGGAAAAGCGACTGCGGGTACGCTCAAAGTAGGGCAAAAAGTTCGTACTGCTGTTGATATGCAAAAACGTAAAGCGACTGAATTAAGTCATTCTGCGACACATTTACTCCACGCGGCTTTGCGTCAAACATTAGGTGAACACGTTTCACAAAAAGGTTCACTTGTGAATCCAGAGCGTTTGCGTTTCGATTTTTCACATTTTGAGCCGCTAACTGCGGATGAAATTGCAACATTAGAGCATTTAGTTAACGAACAAATTCGCTTCAATAATGCCGTATCTGCGCAGTTAATGGCAAAAGATGATGCCGTAAAAGCCGGTGCTATGGCGCTATTTGGTGAAAAATATGGCGCAGAAGTGCGTGTGCTTAAAATCGGTGAATTCTCAACAGAATTGTGTGGCGGAACACACGTTGAGCGTGCGGGTGATATTGGCTGCTTTAAAATTATTAGCGAAAATGGGGTTGCGGCAGGTGTTCGACGCATTGAAGCGGTGACAGGCGCGAACTGTTTAGCGTGGTTTGCTCAGCGTGAAAGTGCTTTAGTGCATATTGCAGATTTAGTGAAAGGTACACCCGATAAAGCCGTTGAAAAAGTTGAACAACTCGTTGAACGCGCTCGCAGTCTTGAAAAACAATTAGAGAAATTAAATTCAAAACTCGCCAGTGCAACCGCTGATGAGTTAATGTCGCAGGCAAATGAAATTCATGGCGTCAAAGTATTAGCCACAACGGTTGATAATGTCGATACCAAAACCTTGCGCGAAATTGTCGAACACGCCAAAAATAAATTACACAATGCGGTGGTTATTCTAGCCGCAGTTGATGGCGACAAAGTGAGTGTGGTAGCGGGTGTTTCAAAAGACCAAACGTCAAAAGTGAAAGCAGGCGATTTAGCCAATTTTGTTGCCGCAAAAATCGGTGGTAAAGGTGGTGGCAAACCGGATTTAGCGCAAGCGGGCGGAAATAATCCTGCGGCATTGGCGGAGGCTTTGATTGAGGTTGGTGAGTTAATTAAAAAATCATTGGGCGCGTAAAAATGAAAATTCAATACACAGTAAAAAGAGGTAAAAATATTGGCGTTGTTTGTGAACCTCATAAGCATCAAAACGGAAAATATGTCGTTAGCAAAACGAGATTTGAAGTTGATTACATTTATGTAGATTCTTATTGAAGATATAATTAACCATCTAAATTTAGGTTATAAAGTTCGCGTCAGCTGTCCTGTAACAAAAAGCGCACCAAGCCCTGTAAATAAAGTATCTTTGGTAATTACTAAAGACTAAAATCATGAAATTATCCGCGAGATTGATTTTTGCTTTTGAAGAAGAACACGATGCAACAACAAATCGAATTTGAAGCCATGCCTTTTCAACATACGGTTCGTATTCCTGATTACATTCCAGACGGTGTTTTGGTGCGAGTGATTTTGTCTTTTGACGATGCCATAACGAATAAAAAGCCGCGTGAAAATTGGAAAGCATCAATTGAAACGATGATTGCAACACACGGGCAAGAAGTTTTAGACAGTGATTGGCTTGAGGCGGATTTGACCGACGACAAGGAATGGGAGTGGTGAACACAAAACGCTTTCAAATTTGGCTCGTCCAACTCAATCCAACGCAA
>CAJBJW010000266.1 GCA_903953455.1 uncultured Pseudomonadota bacterium
AACAGGTTCTGGAATAAACACTGGCGCAGGTTGCGCAACGACTTGAGGTGCAACAGGCGGCACGTGAACTTGAACTGGTTCAGGCATGACAACAGGTGTCGGTTGCGCAGTAACGACTACAGGTGGCGCTTGAACTTGAACAGGTTCTGGAATTACCACTGGCGCAGGTTGCGCAACGACTTGAGGTGCAACAGGCGGCACGTGAACTTGAACTGGTTCAGGCATGACAACAGGCGTCGGTTGCGCAGTAACGACTACAGGTGGCGCTTGAACTTGAATTGGCTCTGGAATAAACACCGGTGCGGGTTGCGGGATAATTTGAGGCGCAACAGGCGCAGCAACAGGCTGAATGAGTGGTTGAACTACCGGTCTTGCTGGCGTGTTATAAACGCTAAAATTGTCATTTAACGATTGCACCAAATCTTTTGCTTTATCCAGTAAGTTTGCCAGTTGCGCTTTCGTTTTTTTATTCCAGCCAATAGGATCACGAATGGGCAACATCATGCGCGAAAACGTCAAATTTTGTTCGAATAATGCGGCTAAATCTTCCGTTAAATGCAATTGTTTTTGGCGACGATTGAGTGCACTAAGAATAAATTTCGCTTGAATTTTACTAAAAAACACATGTGTTGGCACCATAATGGCCGTCACTGAAAGCAAAATGGCGGGCCCCATAATGGGATCAATTAAGAATTCAAGTAAACCCATACCAATTTCAAGAAAGACACCGACTGTGGCAATAGACCCTAAAACAATTAAACTTGAAAATGTCGAACGCTCTTTCCAAATAAAAATGGCTTTTTTAATTTCATAAATCACCACATTTTCTACATCCAGAATGCTTTTTTCAAGCGAATGTAAAACACGATATGTTCGCTGATGCGCGGCATTCGCAAGTTGCTGTGCGAGTTGAACATATTCAGCGCTGTAAGGATTATTTAATTGCGACGACCCAATAAATTGCCCAACGGTTAAACCCAAATTCGCTAATCGTGTTTGCATACTTGAAACGGATGCGGTGGCATCGTCAAAGAGATACACAATTTTTTTATTTTCTTGCTGCGCAATTAACGTGGCAATAAATTGATTGACCAATTGTGACGTTGAATTAAACACATCACAGAAAACTAACATCACATCCGATTGTTCAATGCTGTAGCGGGTTAGTAATCCGGTAACATCTACATTGGTGCTATGCATGAAACTAGGTATATCAATAAGTAATTTACCTTCCAATGCACTGCTATTTAACGTTTTGAGTTCTAGATGAGTATTAATACGCTCACCTTCGCCTTTTTGTAATTGGTCTATTTTTTGGCTAATACGGTAAAACGGGTAACGGTAATCGACATCCAGCGCGGTGGCTGGAAGAATAGTTTGACTGGCTTGAGCACCTTGCGCGAACACCGTTATTTTATGTGTGGTGGGGAGTTGCACACCCAAAAATTGCTCAAGAAATTGTTTTTTGACATCAGAGTTGCCTCCGATAATACTTACAATCGGCCACCACGACGTATGAATTGCCGTGGTGTCTTCGTTTTTGAGTAAATCTAAATCGTATTCAAATTGATCGAGTTCATGAAACACTTTTGCTGCATTTTGTAGTACTAAATTATCAGCGGCAAAAAGGCTTTGAAGTTGGATTAAATGTTTGCTAGCAGTTTTTTCAGTCATTGAACAGCGTCCCTAACAAAGTCTAAAATGGAACGCAAAGAATACCTACAATAACCTCATAATGCAAAGACAACAATGCGATGGATTAGCGACCAATACCGTAATAAGTGATGCCTGCTTGCGTCACGTCATCAGGTTCATAGAGCGCACGCCCGTCAAATAAAACCTTCGCCTTAAGTTGGTTATTTAGCATACTAAAATCTGGACTGCGAAATTCTTTCCATTCTGTGAGGATAACGAGCGCATCAACATCCGCAAGTGTGGCGGTCATACTGTCCATAATCGTCACATTTTTCGACGCTGCAAAAATTCCTCGCGCCACATCCCCTGCCGCTGGATCATACGCGAAAACGCGGCAACCCTCTTGTGTCAGCGCATCAATTAATACGCGGCTTGAGGCTTCACGCATATCGTCAGTATTGGCTTTAAAAGCAAGGCCCCAAATAGCAAACGTACGCGCTTTAAGTGACTCACCAAAATGCCCGCGAATTTTCTGCATTAACACGGTTTTTTGGAATTCATTGGCTTTTTCAACCGCTTTAATCACTTCAAGCGCAACATGATGTTCGTTTGCTGTGCGAAGCAATGCTTTGACGTCTTTGGGGAAACAACTTCCCCCATAACCGACGCCTGCGTACAGAAAATGTGAGCCAATACGCGAATCACTCCCGATACCACGTCGAACCTCTTCGATATCCGCACCAATTTTTTCCGCTAAATTCGCGAGTTCATTCATAAAACTAATTCGCGTGGCAAGCATGGCATTCGCAGCGTATTTTGTCAGTTCGGCTGAGCGAATGCTCATGACGACCATTTTGTCGTGATCGCGTGAAAATGGCGCATAAAGACGCTGCATGATGGCGGTGGCATGCGCACTGTCGCTACCGATAATGACGCGCTCGGGTTTCATGAAGTCATCAATTGCCGCGCCTTCTTTCAAAAACTCAGGATTGGACACAACGTGAAATTCAATCGATTCACCCCGCGCGTCTAACGATGCTTGAATGGTTGCGTGAACTTTGTCAGCTGTCCCAACGGGAACGGTCGATTTATCCACAATAATCAGTGGCGTAGTCATTACGCGCCCAATTTCACTTGCGGCGGCTAATACATGCGATAAATCCGCTGAACCATCTTCGTCTGGTGGCGTCCCGACGGCAATAAAAACAATATTGGCTTCACGCAGCGCTTCTTCATAGGACGTTGTAAACGTAATGCGCTCATCCCGCAAAGCCCGCGCGACAATTTTATCGAGTCCTGGCTCATGAATGGGAATTTCGCCTTGATGCAAAAGGGCGACTTTTTGCGCATCGCAGTCTACGCAAATCACTTTATTGCCCATATCAGCAAAACATGCTCCAGACACTAAACCCACATAACCAGTACCAATAACCGCAATACGCATAGCGCTCCTTTAAATTAGCAAAAAAATAAATTAAAAATTAAATTGACGAGATTTTGTGAAAAGTCATTGTTTTCCAGTAAAACCCTGTTTAATGTCGCGTATTATAATCTATTTTAAAGTGAGTGCGATTCATGACAACTTTTTCACTTCAATGCCCAACACCTTTGCATTATGAGCAAATTGTATTGGCTCACGGGGGCGGTGGGCGATTAATGCAGCAATTACTCGACAGTACAGTACAGCCTATTTTTGATAATGCGCTACTCAATCAAAAGCATGACGCGGCGGTATTTCCCTTTGGCGATCAAAAACTCGCTTTTACCACCGATTCGTATGTCGTCAGTCCACTTTTTTTTAATGGCGGAGATATTGGCAAATTAGCGGTATGCGGGACGCTTAACGATTTAGCGATGAGTGGTGCAAAGCCGCTGTATTTGAGTTGTGGTTTGATTTTAGAAGAAGGCTTTGCTATTGAGGATTTAAAACGGGTATTGCAATCCATGCAAGATACCGCCAAGGCAGCGGGGGTATTAATTGTCACGGGCGATACCAAAGTAGTCGATCGTGGACGTGGGGATAAAATCTATATCAATACAGCTGGCATTGGCCGTGTTGCACAAAACACCACGATTGCCCCCCATCGTATTGCGGTGGGCGATAGCATTCTACTGAGCAGTGATATTGCAAGGCATGGCATGGCGATCATGCTGGCGCGTGAAGGACTCGAATTTGAAAGTCAAATTGAAAGTGACTGCGCGGATGTGTCGGGACTGGTGCAAATGTTAATTGCATCGGGTATTGATATTCATTGTTTGCGTGATTTAACACGCGGAGGTCTGGCGAGTGGATTACTCGAGCTAGCAAGTGTCGCAAAGCAAGAATTTAAAATTGAAGAAACGACTATTCCCCTTCATGAAAACGTCAGTAGTGCGTGTGAGATTTTAGGGTTTGATCCGCTTTACGTTGCAAATGAAGGGTGTTTTGTTTTATTTGTGTCAGAAGATGAAACTGATAAAACGCTAACCCACTTGCGCGAACATCCGCTCGGGCGACAAGCACAAAAAATAGGGCGTGTCAGCGACATCGCAAAAAATGGCGCGGTTATTCTGCAAACTGCGATGGGGGTGAATCGACAATTAACACTGCTCAGTGGTGAGCAATTACCGCGTATTTGCTAAGTTTTTTTGTGGCGTTTAACTTTTCTCAATAAATTTTAACGTACGCTCAGGCAACACTTCTTTATTTTTGCCTTCTAAATACAGTCGTGCATCTTCATGTACGGTTGACATAAAACGAATCAGTTGAATTTCACGGCGCATTTTTTCTTCAAATTCGGTGGTTTCCCACATTTCATTGAGTAAATATTTGGCATGATGATGAATGGTGAAGGCGACTGCTTCGGGCAAATGGGTGTAGCTACTTTGAATAGAGTCTTTTAGCTGGTCGAGCGATTCAAGATATTGTTTATAATCTTTCACGTCTTGCTTGCATTTGGTTTTAAACATGAGTAAGTCAGCACTGTGCTGCGTTTGCAAAATGGTGAGTTCATGTTTAAGTTGACGGCTGCGTTTTTTAAGCTCTGCTACTAAATCGCGCTCAGCGAGTACCCGCGATTGTTTCAAGGCGGCTTGATGTGCTTGATTTTCGTTATTCCATTTCAAGTTTTCGGATTTAAGCGATTGCAACGTGTCAACAATGCCAAGTAGCCAATTTTTCAACATAATTATTTGCCAATAAGAGTTGCGATTTGATGGTGCAATTCTAGCAGAGCTTTTGCGTTTTGTTGCATACGATAAAGACGATTTTTACGCTTTAATTGCCGAAAAACTGTTTTAGGTAGTAACTGTTTCGAGCGCTGCAAGTCCAATTCAATGGCTGCGCCTAACGCAGAAACATGCGCATAATTATCTTTTTCGAGCGCTTTTTTGCGCAGACGCTCTTTAAAATACGTCACTTGTAGACGCTGAAAATAAAACAACCTGTGCGCGTTGGCTTGTTGATTTGCCATAAAAACCAAACGTCGCTGTTCACGCTGTGTGTGCGATAAGTAATTTTTCATTGCCTGAAAAAGATGCTTAATTACACCTAAAATAGCCGTGATGACTAGGAAGAAGAACGCACCAAATAGCAAAAAGACGGCGAATTTTATCGCAAGGGCGGCAATGATAAAAAAGGCGAATACAAGCAGCAGTTTTGCACATAAAAATACGGCAACACAACTCGCAAATAATCCCAACGCTACGCGAATCAACATAGCGTTATTTTTTAGTAATGAGGCGGAATTTCATAGGTTTGCTGTGCATCATCGGACGTTTTGACCGCCAAACTATTCACGCGCTCAGACATCGATTGGTAGGCTTGCTCAAGCCGATCAATTTGTCGCTGTTGCGTGGCGATAATAGTGTTTAATGTTTGTAGTAAATCATCTTGGTAGGACATTTTAATTTCTAATTCAATCAAGCGGTCTTCAGTCATTTTTTTTCATTATCCATTTAGCATTCGTTGGTTCATCAGCAATTGCATCACTATAGCATGAGGTATGTTGGTTATAATAAGAGGTAAATGGTTTTTTACCAACTTGCCGCTTGCTTTATGGCACATCTAATCTGGGAATGGTTACTATTATGGCTCGCTCGTCGTTTTATCTTATTGGAATTTTTTGGTTCATTTTTTTAGTGAATAGCGCACCCGTATATTCTGCTAATGCTTCTGTTGTGACATCATCCATTGATAGCACATCGATTACACCAGAAATTTTGCAAAAAAAGATTGTTTCACTCAACGCGCGTCAGGGACTTGATGAAACAACCAAAAACGCGGTGCTCAAACTCTATCAAAGCACGCAAGATAATCTCAATAGTAGTGCGCAGTTTCATGCCAACATCATTGCGTATACGGCGAGCATTCATCAGGCACCAAGCCAAACCAAAGCACTACAAAAAGACATTGAACAGCAAGGAGCAAGGCTGAGCAAACAAAAAAACGAAGATTTTCGCCATATTCCCGTCGAAGAATTAGAACAGCGTTTAATTATCGAAAAAGGCAAAATCGGTCAACTTGACGAGCAAATCAATAAAATAGAAACCGATTTGGCACTGCAAAATAATCGCCCAATGCACATTCGCGAGGAAACCGTTGCCGCGCAACAGGCCATTGAATCGACACTCAAAAAATTGCAATTACCGTCCCCCTCCAGTGAATCTAAAATTGAAACGGATGCACGGCAAATTTACTATAAGACGCTCATTGACATGCGCAACGTGGAGTTGAAATTGCTCGATGTTGAAGCCATTAGTCAGCCTGCGCGTCTTGAACTTTTAAAAAGTAGTTTGCAGCTACTTGATATTCAAAAAAGTGTCTTAAGTCCTGTGGTGGCGACCATTGAGAGTTTAGTGTTTGAATTGCGTCAACAAGAAGCGCAAAAAATGGAAGATGCGCTAAGTCAAACGGAAAATGAATTAAGCACGAAACACCCCGTCATCCAACACTGTACGCGCGAAAACATTCAATATAGTCGCGATTTGCAGGCAATTACCGCAAAAATTGAACAAGTGAGTGACCAGAAAGCCCAAATTGAATCACAAAACAGCGATATTGAAACCGAATTCAAAAGTGCCGATAAAAAAATCCGCTTAGCGGGTTTAAGTCCTGCGCTGGGTAAAATTTTGCGAGAGCAACGCCACAGTTTACTCACACAAAATGATATGGCGCAGGCATCGCAGACCTTGCAAAATGAAACCGCGCAAACCAGTTTAGCGCAATTTAAAGTTGAAGATCAGCAAAAACTGCTACTCACGTTAGATGACACGCTCAAACAAATGATGCGCGAGCAAGTAGACAGCTCAATGCCTGTGGATGAGCGCATGATGATTCAAGCGCAACTTCGTGTATTACTCAATAATCAAAAAGAATTACTCAATAAATTGGCACTGGCTGATGCAATGTATTTGCATTCGCTTGGGGATCTGGATTTCGCGCGTCAACAAATGCTCACGCAAGCGACAAAATTTGCTGTTTATTTGGATGAGCGTCTGCTTTGGGTGCCTAGTTCAGAGCCTATTAACACAGACACATCGGTGGAACTGTATCATTCACTGCAATGGTTACTCTCGCCAAGTAACGCGCTTTCGTTAATAGGTGAAATGGTGACACTATTGTGGCGCGAAGGCTTACTTGTGAGTGGTGGCGCAGCACTATTACTGCTTTTATTTTGGCTAAAACAATGGACGCTGGAAAATCAACCCACACTAAGTGATGCCCGCCTAAGACAGACGGATCATTTTTACTTCACCCTCAATACGATTCTCTCGCGTGTGTTATGCACATTGCCGGTTCCAATGAGTCTATTTTTGATTGGTTGTTTACTTACGCATAGTGCACAAGAATTTACATTGGCTATGGGAACCGGCCTTAAAAAAGCCGCTATTTCGTGGTTTATTTTGCAATTTTGTTATCGTATTTTTGCTTTAGATGGTTTGGCGCGAAAACATTTTCAATGGCAAAAAAACACCGTGATTTTGCTGCAAAATCAATTTTACTGGTTACGTTTTGTGATTGTGCCCGCCATGTTTTTTGTTTATGCCACCAGCGTAACAAAGGTGTCTGCTTATAGTGACTCCCTTGGGCGTCTTTCGCTTATTGTGATTCTTTGTGCAATGGCATTTTTCTTTGCCAAATGTCTTCACCCAACGCAAGGGTTATGGCAAAGTTGGCTACGAAATTACGCCTCGCATTGGCTCGTTCGTCTTCGTCATCTCTGTTATGTCGTTGTGATTAGCGTACCTGTTATTATTATGGGATTTGCTGTGGCGGGGTATTATCTCAGTGCGCTTGAGCTACAAGAAAAAGTCATTGCGACACTGCGTCTTTTAATGCTTGCCGTCATGCTACATCAAATTTTATTTCGTTGGCTAACGCTGGTAAATCGTCAATTAACGCGCAGTAACGCACGTCAAGAACACGATAGTCAATCGCATCCACACCCCCCTTTACCCGCAGGAAGTGAATTACCTATTCTGCCCCAAACGCCCTTACTTGATATTCCCAAAATCAATATGCAAACACGTCAGTTATTACACGTTATGTTGACGTTAGTGATTAGTGTTGGTGTTTGGATGATTTGGAAAAATATTTTGCCTGCGTTTTCGTTTTTAGATCACATTGTACTTTGGGAGCATAAGGTCATTGTGGATAATCAGGAAAGTTATCAACCCATTACACTCACTAATTTACTGCTGGCTGGCCTGTATCTTTTTGTAGCGACGATTTCTGTACACAATTTTTCAAGTGTGTTGGAATTACTGGTATTTCGTCATTGGCGTGTGGAGGCGGGCAGTCGCTACGCGGTGAATCAATTAGCGCACTATTTTCTCACTACCTTGGCGTTTATTTTAATTGCAAATGAACTGGGCGGCAGTTGGTCACAGGTTCAATGGCTTGTCGCGGCATTGGGCGTCGGGCTTGGTTTTGGTTTGCAAGAAATTTTTGCCAATTTAGTATCGGGTATCATTTTACTTTTTGAGCGCCCCATACGCGTAGGCGATATTGTGACTATTGGGGATATTACTGGCAAAGTCGCTCGGATTCAAATGCGTGCAACGACGTTAATTGATGGCGATCAACGCGAACTCATTGTGCCTAATAAAACATTTATTACCAGCCAGCTCGTAAACTGGACACTGAGTGATTCTACAACGCGTATTGTAATTCCCATTGGTATTGCTTTTGGAACGAATGTGGATGAAGCGCATGATCTCATTCTTGATATGGTGAAATCGATGCCGCTTGTTCTGAGCGATCCTGAGCCGTGTGTCTTATTCGTCGGATTTGGCGATAGTACGTTGAATTTCTCTATTCGCGTGTTTGTGAGTGATCCTATCCAGCGCTGGCCGGTGATTCATGATTTAAACATCGCCTTAGAGCGCATTTTGCGCGAACATCATATTGAAATCCCCTTTCCTCAACGCGAAGTCAGAGTGCGCTCTTAACGTTTCAGTGCGCTACAAAATGGCATAAAAAAACCGTATTACTCGAAAGTAATACGGCTTTTAAATTAAGAGGGGTCTGCGGTGTAATACAAAGCACAATTAATGCCAACTTTATTCGTCAATTTTCGGGCGCATACTTTGTATAAGATACCCTTAATCTCCCTTATTTTGCATAAATTCTATATAATATTAAGTTACCTCGCCGTGCAAACGCTGAGGATTTTATTTATTTATTAAAAAGGAAATCCAACATGACAACAGTAACTATTGATGACAAAGAATACGATTTAGACAAGCTTTCAGATGAAGCGAAAAATCAACTCGTGAGCTTACAATTTGTTGATCAAGAGCTACAAAGATTGAACGCTCAAGCCGCTGTATTGCAAACCGCAAGATTGGCCTACGCTAATGCGCTCAAAGAAGCGCTACCTCCAGTTCAGAATGAGCTGTTAACGCATTAAGAAAAAAGTCCCATTTTTGGGGTATTTTTTAATACCTACAATTCTGTCGGTAAAATAAAAAAAGCCGTTTCGAGCACTTTTGCATCGAAACGGCTTTTTTGTGGCTAATAAGACAAAAAATCGTGCATTAAAGTACGAAATCTGCAGGTAATAGTGTATTTACACCGTTTAATGTAATAGCAAATTCAGGTGCGCTATCAGCATCGATGCTGCCATATAAAATATGCGTTTTAGCATCAAAATAAAGTTGCCCCGTTGCATCTGCTGAAAAAGCACTCACTAATTTAAATCCTTGATCACCGGTCACATTTGCATTGCTATCAATAGCCGACAAATCAATTTTATCGCCTTGCGCACGTTTGAAATCGGTAATGGTATCCATGTTCCAGAATGTCGATTCATTGGCTGAGGCGAACTTAAATGTATCCGCACCTGCACCACCAGTCAGTTTATCTTTCCCTGCACTACCAATGAGTAAATCATTACCCACGCCACCGTTTAACACATCATCACCCAATGCGCCATCTAACGTGTCGTTGCCCGCTAAACCCGATAATTTATCTTTATTTTCTGTGCCTGTTAATGCATCATTTCCTGCTGTTGCACGTTTATTCGATGCAATAAGAATTGGCATTGGATCAATATTATCAATGGGGGTGGTAACGCCTAGAACGCTTAAATTTCCTAATGAACTGTTACGCAAACCCGTTTCAGGATTATCAATATATAAACCACTGCCACCGGGTTCTAAAACCCACTTTGGTAAATCAACCGTTTCATCCCCCCCTCTTAACCAACTATCTGGAATGGTGTAATTAACCGTTTCTTGCTCGTCAATTAAGGCAATATATCATCCCCTTCACCAATAAATTCAATCATTTGGTCAATCGTTTCATTTATATCATCGGGTATAACAAGCCCTAAAGTA
>CAJBJW010000267.1 GCA_903953455.1 uncultured Pseudomonadota bacterium
ATAATTCTTTGATGCTTTCAGCGCAATGCAGCAATTCAATGAGTCGCGCCCAATGGAAAGCAAGTGTGCTGTGTACCATCGCTTCACCACTATGGGCTTTAAATTCAACTCGCTCAAGTTCTGCAATTGGTGTATTGATGTCATCGCAATTATTCACGCGAGCAAGTGGACCCACGCGATACCAGCCATCTTCCTTGCCTAGTGACGTCAAATAAGGAAATTTCATATACGACCACGAGCGCACTTCTTCATGAATGTAATCGCTGTATTTGCAATAATCAATGTGATCAAAAAGCGTATCGCCTTGCGCATCTTTGACACGCAGACCACCGTGATAAAGCTCTAATGCGCCATCGGGTTGCACCATCCCTAAATAATTTGAGCGTATGGTGCCGAAATGATCGTAATAGGGAAGGTTTGAGCGATGCACTTTTTTGACTAATTGAACTGACGCCACTGCCCACGCAATAATTTGATCAATATCGGTAAGTAAATAATCGCGTTCTTCCTTGCTTAATGCTTTATTCATGCCACCTGCAATCGCCCCAGTACCGTGAATACGTTTACCGGATACCATGCGAATCACTTCTTGACCGTATTTGCGCAGCTTAACGCCTTGAAGTCCGATATCGGGAAAATCATTTAAAACCGCCACGATAGAGCGTTTTTGAATATCACTTTCAAATCCAAATAATAAATCAGGACTGGATAAATGAAAGAAATGCAGCGCATGGGATTGCAATACTTGCCCAAAATGGAGCAATTTACGTAGTTTTGTTGCAGAGATGGGTAGATTTTCTGGATCAACCCCCACGAGTTGATCAATGGCTTTTGCGGCGGCAAGATGGTGACTGACAGGGCAAATGCCACATAGACGCTGAACTAAAACCGGCAATTCCCAATAAGGGCGACCTTGAATAAATTTTTCAAAGCCACGAAATTCGACAATATGAAGACGTGCCTGTTGAACTTTATTATTTTCGTCAAGGAGCAGTGTCACTTTACCGTGACCTTCAACGCGTGAAACGGGATCGATCACTACTCGCTTTAAACTATCCTTGTTTTTGGCTGTTTCTAAATGTTCGTACATGACGCGCCCTTAAAAGAAAAATGACATTTTAAATAGAATTGTCGCGAAAAAATGCGAACACTTCGTTTATTTTTTATCTGCCTTTAAATGTTCAAGCAATTCCTTTGCAGGTAAATAGCCTGGGAAAACAGTCCCTTTTTCTGACACTATCATGGGCGTGCCTTTGACGTCAAAATTAGCGGCTAATGCCATGTGTTCATCAACGGGATTATCACACGTTTTCATTTCAATTTTTTGATCTTTTTTCGCTGCAGTTAGCGCCGCATTTCTATCTTTTGCACACCAAACAGCTACCGCTTTATTATAAGAATCGGAGCCTTGGCCAGCACGTGGATAAAACAAGTAGTTAATTTGAATACCTTCAGCCAAATAAGTATCTAACTCAGAATGCAATTTGCGGCAGTAACCGCAGTCAATATCGGTGAAAATATAAACGGTATGAGAATGTATTTTAGGTTTGAAAATAATCATGTTATTTTCACCTAATTTTTCGAGAGCCACTTTTCGCACGCCACTCAATTTTTCTTCAGTCAAATCGGTACGCGTTTGCGTATCAATTAAGCGTCCTTGAAATAAATATTTTCCATCATCAGAGACATACACTAAGTCACTGCCAATGTTGACTTCATAAATGCCTTTAACAACAGAAGGCTTAACCGATTCAATAGGAATGTTAGGCATCGCTTTACCTAATTGCTCACGAATCGATTTTTCATCCGCATTCGCGTGCATTGCAAAAGCCGCTAACATAGCGCTTAAAAGGAGTTTTTTCATAGTTAATCTCTTGTGTAATTAGTGAAATAGTCGCCCAACATCCATAAACATTGCCGTTGCCATGAGTAGTCCGAGAAAAACAATGCCTATTCGCTGAAAAAATAGCTGAATTCTTTCTGATACGGGCGAGCCTTTTAATCCCTCAATTGCAAAGAAAAATAGATGTCCGCCATCAAGTACGGGTATGGGTAGTAAATTTAGTACACCTAAACTCACGCTAATCAAGCCCATGAATTTAAGGAAATGCACAAGCCCCATCTCTGCAGATTGTCCAGCGTATTGCGCAATACTAATGGGACCGCTTAAATTATCAAGAGAGGCTCTGCCTGCAAACATTTGCCCCATCATTTTGATCGTTGACGTAGAGTAGTGATACGTTGTGCTAAAGGCAGCAGGAATGGCATCGAAAGGGGATAGCGCATAATGTACTTGAAACGATTTAATTAAGCTTTCAGGCACTTTTACGGATGCACCTATTTTACCTTCCGAATTTGGTGTAAGAGATAAAGTAGATTGCACACCATCTCGTTCAATTAGGATTTGCAATGCTTGATTCGGGCTTGCTTTAACAATATCGACCCATTGTTGCCATTGTGTGACAGGTATGTCGTTTGCACGCAGAATTAAATCATTTGATTGAAAGCCCGCTGTTTTTGCGGCACCATTATCAAGCACATTGCCAATAAGAGGTTGAAGAGCTGGGGAGAAAAGTTTCATACCCAATTTGGCATAAAGTGCGTCGGGATTTTGGGTCTGTGAGGCGTCAACATG
>CAJBJW010000268.1 GCA_903953455.1 uncultured Pseudomonadota bacterium
ATCATTATCACTCATAGAAGTAAGGAATGAGTGAATGGTGAATCTGATTATTGACTATAAAGAACAACCAAAACTTTACTCGCAGCAAGTTACTGGCACTGCGTATTTTCAACAACGGAAATTCAAATTAATAACTAATGATTGAACCTGTTGCTTTAGAAGATTTTTTTATTACATTTTTTTCATCCGCCTTAATCATACTAGCAGGTGCAAGTTATGCATTATTGTTTGCATGGTCTAAGGTGAATTCTGCAACTAGTATTAAAGTTGTTGCTTATATTTCATATTTCGCGCTGATATTGTCAGTTGCAGAATTAACGCGGGCGGCACATTTTGAAGGCTATTGGCTAATCATTTCCTTGGTGATGGTGATTGGTTATTTTTTTGCACCAATAGGTATATGGCATCTATGTGTTAAAACACATACTGGTGATTTAATTCCAACAACAGAGGAAAAACGATGAATGAAATACCCTTATGGGCTTCGGAATCATTCTGGAAAAAAATGGCAATCTGGGTCACTGCGGGATCGTTTTTGATTTTAGTAGTGTTGACTATGGATTCATTAACTAAAACCAGCGCAGGCAGTCAACGAGTTCCAGCTTACAGTGTGATTAATAAAAAAATTGATTATCAATATAACAATGTATCACATAAATTCATGCCAATCATTGGCGAAAATGAGTTTTTATTCGGCAAAGAGTTCACTGATGAAGAAGCGAGACAATTGGTTGATTTAGGTAAAAAAACGACGCAAGCAAAAAACTGTATGAACTGTCATACGCTATTGGGTAACGGTGCTTATTATGCACCTGACTTAACTAAGGCTTGGCTGGATAAAGGTTGGATTTCCAAAGAAATCCGTGAAGACATGATGGTTAAATTCTTAATGGATCCTGAAAATAACGCTCGCACCTTTGGTAGCAATCGAAAAATGCCCAACTTAAAGATTACAGAACAGGAAGCGAAAGGGATTATTGCCTTTCTAAAATGGATGTCGAGTATTGATACTAATGGCTTCCCTTATAACTTTAAAACCATTAATGCAGAGGAATGAGCATGAATACAAGTGGATTAAATAAAGTCATAGAAAATACGAACGCCTTATGTGAGAAGTCGCGCATCTGTCGAAATACTTTCAAAGCTTGGGTGCAATTAGACAGTAATAATTTAAGCGATGGTCAACAATTGGCTGTTAAATACTTTACGGTTGCCGTTATTCTGTTTTTTGCGCAAATTCTATTTGGGATGTTGGCCGCTACTCAATTTATTTACCCAAGCTTTTTGTATGAAATTTTGGATTTTAGTGTTAACCGCATGATACATATTAATGCCATGATCATATGGATGTTATATGGATTTATTGGCTGTGTTTACTGGTTTCTTGAAGATGAAAGTGGTACTGAAATTGTTGGTTTGAAATTAGGCAATATTGCGTTTTGGTTATTGACTAGTGCTGTCACCGTAGTGGTACTTGTTTATCTATTAGTTCAGATTGGTCCTGGAAAGGATTCCAGTCTTTGGTTTATTAATGAAGGTCGCGAATATATTGAAGCACCACGTTGGGCTGATATTGGTATTGTGGTGGTTATGCTAATATTTTTCTATAACGTAGTTGCTACTTTCAGTAAAGGCAAATGGTCAGGTATTGCTGGCGTATTAACTCTTGACTTAGTTGCATTAGCCGGTTTATATGTTGCTGGCATGTTTTATATGACAAACATCACCCATGAGCAATACTGGTGGTGGTGGGTCATTCATTTATGGGTTGAAGCGACGTGGGAAGTGCTGGTAGGCGTTATTATGGCGTGGTCGCTGATGAAACTACTCGGTGTCAGACGTAAAATTATTCAAACTTGGCTGTATATTGAAGTTGCTTTGATGTTCGGTTCGGGTATTTTAGGTTTGGGACATCATTACTTTTGGATCGGTACGCCAGAATACTGGCTGACTATTGGTGGTTTTTTCTCTGCGCTTGAACCCATTCCCTTAGTGGCTATGGTGGTGCATGCAGTTTACGATTCAGGCACTCACGCTTTTAAGAACGGCAACCATCCTGCACTAGCTTGGATTATTGCTCAAGCTTTTGGTAATTTTTTTGGTGCAGGCGTTTGGGGTTTTATGCACACGCTGCCACAAATCAATATGTTTACCCATGGTACACAATGGTCAGCCTCACATGGTCATTTAGCTTTTTTTGGCGCATACGCGACGATTAATATTGCCTTCTTTTATCTGGCCATCCAACATTGGCGTGGTGATGTCTGGATGGGCGGTGGTAGTCAGAATGCTTGGCGATGGAAATGGGCTTTAGGTTTGCTTAATGGCGGTGTTCTCGGTATGACCATTGCGCTATTGATTGCTGGCTACGAACAATCCTTTATCGAGCGTGCAATAGAAGGGTCAACATGGGCCGGTTATTTTACTGCTCAAAATCACCCCTCATTTCAAAGTGCGATGATTTGGCGCTTGTTTTTTGGAGGGATTACCTTTGCAGGATTTATTTTGCTCGTATGGGATTTATTAACAATAGGCAAAGGCGAAACGAGAAAAGCACTGATGATTGTTGAAAATTAAATAAGTTATGTCAATTTACTAAAATTAATTACAAATTTTATTGAATAAGTCATTGGTCGTATTGAGCTAATTGATTACATTATACAAAATATTTACGATTTTTTTTATAGTTTTTTGAATGATTTGAAAAAAAGCTCTCATTGCTGTAAAGCAGTGAGGGCTTTTTCGCAATCTGCTTTCGTCACAAATAATTTGAATCCACTGTTTACTCCTGTCGTCAATGCGCTGTTAGTACCAAATACCAAACATCAAGTGACACATGAATTTTGCATGACCTCGCAAACTAACCATTCATCCTTGTAATGGTCAACGTGCTCATTCAAAATGTGGCATTATCATTAATGTGTATTATGAGGTATTTTACGCAGTTTACTCACATCATACCCCAAATCTGCTACCTTTTTTGATAATGCGCTGTATCGACTATCATCAATAAAAGGCGTACGCGCCATGATCCAAACATAGTCCCTTGCATTTCTTGCAATGATAGTACTGGAATAATCTTTCTCTAAGTCAGCAATAATATACTCGGATTTAAATGGCCAAATAAATTGCATACCCCATACGGCATTACCCGTATTTTCAACGACATAACCATGTGGATTATAACGTTTCTCAACACCATCAAATCCACTTTCCCGATAAACAAACGTCGTATCAATACTCCCATCTTCTTTAAGATGATATGATTCCACTGCGTTGTATGCCTCCGTTTCAATCATTGTTGGGATACAAGCAATGACATACCAGTCACCCATAAATTGATTCAAATCAACGTATGATACCGGCTTAATGACGGACATAGTTTGATTACTGCAAGCACTAATGAACATAGCAGCAAATCCTGTGAGCGTATTGCGTATTTTATTTTTCATATTTACTCTCTTTTCCTCAATTTTTATTATGCATAGGTCAACATATAACAACTGTCTTTGATCTTTCACAAGACAAAATTAAATAAATGTTTAGTCACTTTATGTATCTGTTGACAAGGGAAAACGGTCTACCTATATTCAAATGATGATCCGTAGAAAATAGATCAAAAATAGCACTATTATTTATGTGTCAATACAAAATACTTTTTCACTCATTCCTTTTTTTAGGCCTTTTTTATAAAAAGGTAGTGTGCAACCATCCACTCATCACCTTGGTTATAACCAAATAATTCTGAGCAGGACATGAAAAAAATTCGCCAGCGCTGCATCCAAACATCCGCCTGCTGATTACCATAAGCCTCATTAAATACCTCACGAATTTCATTGAGATGGTTATCCATATTATCTAACCAAGCATCGGCTGTTTTTTGATAATGAGTACCTGATAAATCCCACTGTTGCTGCAAACATAACTCTTTTTGAAAGTTCAGCAATGTATCTTTAGCGGGCATTAAACCACCGGTAAAAAAATATCGCCCCATCCAGTTATCTTCGCCGTCAGTTTCAAAAGGATAGGCAAAAAG
>CAJBJW010000269.1 GCA_903953455.1 uncultured Pseudomonadota bacterium
CGAATCACGCAATTTTTTTAATCGAATAGCGACTACATTATCGAGTCGATAAGCGTGTCCAGTGTGGTCAATGCCGGGTGTACCAACAGGAATAAATACATCAGGCTCTGTTTCAAATGTCATGCCTGAGCGAGCAACAACAATTGTTGGTAGATGAGTTTTAGGCGGTTTAGCGTTAGCGTTAAAGGCGTTTACCCAAACGAGCGCATCCGCTTCACCATTTTCAAGTAACGTGTGTGTGTCGAGTAAAAATGGATCATACGCAGGATAGCCTTTTGCAAAGCTCACGCGTGCAGCGTAACCTGATGTCCAGCCACAAACTTGGTTTGCTGTTTGGTCGCCTTCTTTACCACCTAATGGAAAACCTGAGCAACGAGTGGTTTCGTTTAGATTTTTAATCATTTCACAAAGGGTTTGAACGGTCAATTCTGCGTGTGAATAATTTAGTGCGCCCGCTGTCCAAGTGATAACACCATATTTGGCTTCTTTGAGTTTTTGCGCGATAGCAGCTAAATCGCTGACCAAAATGCCTGCAACGGACGTGGCTTGAATTTGTTGGTCTTTCACTAAAGCGCGTAAAACGGCAATGACATCAGGTAAGTTTTCAGTTGCACATTCAACTACTTGTGCGGCTTTTCCTGATGGCGATGTTGACGCAGTGCCTGAGGGCTTAGTGCCTAAATAAATAATATCGCGTTCGCTGGTGTTTTCTAAAAACATCGCCTCATTCCAGAGATATTTTTCAAAAAAACGTGGCGCGAAACTTTCCAAATCAGTACCAACAACCACTAAAACATCACAACGATTTTTGACTTCTGCGAGTGTCGTATTCATCCAGCCAGAATCTTGCAGTGCTAAAATATTTTTACGAGCGTTATTAAAATTACCATTATCAACCACAGCGCCTGTGCGATCAGCTAAAGCAAGTAGACCACGCATGCCGTTAACATCCGTAGCACAGCCACTAATGACGGGGAAATTTGTATTTTTCAATAAAGATGCTGCGTGCGCGACGGCTTCATCTAAGCTCACTTCTTTGCCGTGAATACGCGGTTTTATGTCAGTAATAGGATGTTCAAAAGCGGGAGTGTTAATCGCGCAGCCATTTGACAACACTTTTACATTCTGGCCATTTACTTCTATTGTTAAATCATCAGTACCCATGCCACAAAATGGGCTGGGAACGTCTCTTATTTCAGTCATGAAACCGCCTAATCTTTTTTAATATATTTAAAACGAGGGTCATCGGGAGTCCCTTCAAAGAGTCCATGCGTATCTTGCGCTGCATCCCACATAACCACTTCTTCAATTTTTTTCGCTAAGGCAAAATCTTTTTCGGTAACACCTTTTGCATCGTGTGTGACTAATTTTACAATGACAAACGCATACGACACAGTTAAATCCGGATGATGCCATGCTTTTTCAGCTAAGTGTCCAACGGTATTGACGACCATTAAGGTGGCTTTCCATCCGCTAGTTTTAATTTTTCGGCGAATCCATCCCTTTTCATAAACCCAATGCGGTAATTCCTCTTTGAGTCGACTTTCAATTTCATCTTCGTTTAAAGCGGGGCAATGATGCTGGTTTTGTGACATGGTATTCTCCTGATTTTACGGACTATATTGCGCCATTGTAGCGCGAATTGTTCAAAATAAATCAACCTTAATGTGTAGCAGATAAGAATGTGGCTACATCTTCACGACTAAAAGTTTGCATTTCGCTACAAAATTCACAGGTCACTTCAATTTTTTCTTGCTCATCGAGAATAGAATGTAGCTCTTCTTCACCCATTGCGCGTAACGTTTTCTCAATGCGTTCGCGTGAGCAAGAGCATTCAAATGTGAGCGGTTGAGAATGAAATAAACGGACATCTTCTTCATGAAATAAACGATGCAATAATTCATGGCAATCCAAACTGAAAATTTCCGTTTCGGTTATGGTATTGGCAAAAATTTCGAGGGTATCCCATGCATCAGCTGTATTTTCATGTGAGGGGAGTGCTTGAAGTAGAAGACCTGCCGCGTGTGTGTCGTTTGCAAATAGCCACAAACGCGTTTTGAGCTGTTCAGATTGTTCAAAATAAGCTTGTAGCGCTTGGGCTAAATTATCGCCTTGAAGAGGAACGATACCTTGATAAGGCTTTCCATTTCCCGTATCGATGCTCATGATAAGCTGACCTTGTCCAAATAACTCAGTAAGTGAGTTACTGTGAATATCAGATCGCGTTTTGACAATACCTCGAATCTTACCTTGATTACTCGCTTGTGCAACGAAAGTGGAAATCGCACCGTCACTTTGTGCTTGCAGTACCATCGCCCCTTCAAATTTGACTGTTGTCGAGAGCATAGCCGTTGCAGCAAGCGCCTGACCTAACGCACTCAGTGCGATGTCGGGTTGTTTTTGATGCTTTTTCGCGGCTTGCCAACTGCCAGTGAGCTGAACCCAAACACCGCGAATACCGTGTTCTTCAAATAAAAATCGTCGTAGACAATCGTGTTCTTGCATGTGTTTTTCCAAAAATCCTAGAAGTAATTAATTTATTTTCGCCAAAATTCAGGAACAAAGAGAATCACAATGGAAAAAATCTGAACGCGTCCAAGTAACATGGCAAACGTACAAATCATAGTTTGTGCGTCGCTTAAAACGGAATAATTTGAAGCAGGGCCGACTAAATTTAAACCTGGGCCCGCATTGTTGAAACAAGCAATGATAGCTGAAAACGAGGTCAGAAAGTCCAGTCCAGTTAATAAAAGCGAAAAAATCAAAATAACAATGCAAATGAAATAAAGAAAAATAAATCCCATTACTGAAGTAATAATGTTATTACTGATCACTGAGCCGCCAATTTTCATTGGGCGAATCGCAAAGGGATGAATAAATTTAAACATTTCAAGACGCGCTTGTTTAATTAGAATAATGGTTCTAATCATACGAATCCCACCACCTGTTGAACCTGATGATGCCGAAAGACAACTGAGAAATAACATCCAGATGGGTACAAAAATGGGCCATTGATTAAAGTCTTGGCTAGCAAACCCTGAGTCAGTAGCAATAGTGACAAGATTGAATGACGCATGACGCAAAGCAGTTAAATAATCTGGGTAGACGCCTTGATATTGCAGAACTCCTGCAGCGAAAAGACAGCTACTTAATACTAATGCAAGAAAACTTAACGCTTCCATGTCCCCCCAATAGGGTTTAAGTGACATTTTTCGTAGAGCAACAAAATGTGTCGCGAAGTTGATGGCTGCAATTAATTGGAATACCGTTAATACTACTTCAATGGGAACGGAGTCAAAAAAGCCAACGCTGTTATCGTGTGTTGAAAATCCCCCAAGACTCATTGCCGCAAATGCGTGGCAAATACTGTCAAACCAAGACATTCCTGCAAGTTTTAGCGATAAAATGCACGCGACACTAACGCCAGCATAAACAATCCATAGCGCTTTCGCAGTTTGAGCAATACGTGGAGGTAAATCAGATTCTTTAACGGATCCTGGTGTTTCGGCTTTATAAAGCTGCATGCCTCCAATACCTAAAATAGGTAAAATCGCCACAGCAAAAATAATAATTCCCATGCCCGCAATCCAATTTAATTCATGACGCCATAAATTAATGGACATTGGTAAATTATCAAGGCCACTCAATACGGTGGCACCGGTGGTGGTTAAGCCTGACATGGTTTCAAAATAAGCATCCACAAGGCTTAAATTAGGCATAAAAATGATAAGTGGCAGGGTGCATAACATAGGGCTAAGCGACCATGTTAGCGCAACTAACAAGAAACCGGCTTGTCGTGAGATTTTTTTTTGTGTTTTGTAGGTGGATAAAAACATAACGGTACCAACGCAAAACGCTATAACCGTCGAATCCAAAAATGCTTGGGTGGCTCCGTCATGGTTAAAATACGAAGTGGCTAAACAGCTCGTCATCAGTCCACTAAACCCTAAAGCCACTAACCCAAGAACATGAACAAGTGTAAATATTGAACTCATCAACGCTCCTTAAATGCTAATAGGTTGAAAAGATTTTTCAATATGGGGAATGAGCTTTTTATTCATTGCAAACATAATGACATGATCATCTTCTTTGAAGATAGTGTCATGATGAACTTCAATGACTTCATTATTTCGAATTAATGCGCCCATCACAATTCCCGGCGGAAACTTAACAGAATCGACTTGTTTACCCACTACCGAATCTTCACGTCCATTATGATGCGCAATGGCTTCAATAGCTTCAGCGGTTCCTCCGCAAAGTGAGATAACTTGCGCTACGTCACCGCTACGAACATGCTTTAAAATGCTACCTAGCGTTTCTTGATTTGGAAGGATAACGGCATCGATACTGGTGCCAGGTATTAATTTTGTGTAAGACGCGTGATTGAGTAGACAAATGGTTTTTCTTGCGCCTAAACTTTTCGCAAGTGATGCGGAAATAATATTGACGCCATCATTATTGGTAATGGCGCAGAATAAATCAGTATCTTCAATGGATTCATCGAGTAATAATTTTTCATCAGAGCAATCGCCAAGAAGTACAACGGTTTTGTCTAAATCATTTGCAATCTTTTTGGCGCGATTGGGGTCGCGTTCAATAATTTTAACTTGATATTTATCCTCAAGTGCGAGAGCAAGACGTTTGCCAACATGCCCGCCTCCAGCAATAATAATGCGTTTAATAGGTGCTTCTAATTTACCTAATTCTTCAAGTACACGGCGCACTTCTTTGCGCGGTGCGACAAAGAAGACTTCATCGCCGGTTTCAATGGTGGCATCACCGTTTACACCAAGCGGAAGGCCTTGTCTAAAAATAGCGACAACACGTGTTTTACCACTGACAAAACGCTCTTTGAGGGTTTTAATTTTCTTACCGGTTAAATCTCCATTTGCGACCACTTTAACAGAGAATAAACGCACTAAGCCGTTTGCAAACTCAGAAACTTGCTGAACCCCAGGGAATTCAATGAGATTGCGAATAGATTGCATCACAATTTGCTCAGGACTTATCACGATATCAACAGGAATACCTTTTGAGCTAAATAATCGTGGGTGCTTGAGATAATCAATAGCACGTACACGCGCAATGGTCCGCGGTTTACTATAAAGCGCGTTGATGATTAAGCAGGCTAACATATTGGTTTCATCACGATCGGTTACCGCAATAACCATATCCATATTGCTAATGCCTGCTTGTTCTAAGATACTTGGATGCGCCGCATTTCCCGCTACCGTTGCAATATCAAAACGTTCTTTTAGGGCCTCGAGCAAATCTACTTTAAAATCAACGACAACAATATCATTTTCTTCACCGGCAAGTGCTTCTGCAACAGATGCACCTGTTGATCCTGCGCCTAAAATTAGTATTTTCATAAGTAAATAACGTTAATTAATAGAGATAAAGCGAGAATTCTACTTAAATTTACCTATTTCTTCACTAACAATTACGAGTTTTTGCGTGGGTATGTGGTAGCAACGTCAGTGCAATGCTATGATTAGTCAACTTTAACATTCATTTTTCATCATGGCAGAAAGAAAGAGAACACCTAGTTCGCGTTACGATCAACCGCCACGCAAACGCAAAAAAAAGAAGAGAGGCTTTCCTTGGTTTACCAGTTTTTTTATGGTGGCATTGGGAGTTGGCGGTTTTGTCTTGTTTGGTTATCTGGGCATATTAGATCACAGCGTCCGTAAACAATTTGAGGGAAAACGCTGGGCCATTCCTGCACGTGTATACGCAAGTCCTGTTGAACTTTATACCGGCTACAACATGAGTGCGTCCAAATTTGAAGAATTGCTTCAAACATTGCATTATCGGCAAGATAGCAATTTAGTGGCCGAGGGCACTTATGTAAAACGTGCGCAGCAAATTACAATCAAAACACGACCCTTTGATTTTTGGGATCAGCCACAAGATAGTGGTTTATTTCGCTTAACCTTTACAGAATCAAATGTTGTCAATATTGTTGATTTAAATCAGAAACAAGACGTTGCTTTGCTGCGTATGGATCCCGCTCAAATTGGGAATTTATATCCCAATATCAAAGAAGATCGCGTATTAATTAAGCTTTCAGAAACCCCTAAAGCATTAATCGATGCATTGCTTGCCTCGGAAGATCGTGATTTTTACCATCATTTTGGTTTGTCACCTAGAGGCATTGCCCGTGCAATGCTTGCAAATATTCGTGCGGGTGGCATGGTTCAAGGTGGTAGCACGATTACGCAGCAATTAGTCAAAAACTTTTATCTGACTTCTGAGCGGAGTTTAACGCGAAAAGTGAATGAAGCGTTGATGGCGTTGATTTTGGAATATCGTTACAGTAAAGATGAAATTTTAGAAGCGTATTTAAATGAAATTTATTTAGGTCAAGACGGAAATAGCTCAGTGCACGGATTTGGACTGGCGAGTGAATTTTATTTTAACAGTACCCTTAAAGATTTGCCTTTGCATCAGTTGGTATCTTTAGTTGCACTGGTGCGTGGCCCTTCATATTACGATCCACGTCGCGTGGCGGATCGAGCAGTGTCGCGTCGTAATTTAATTTTGGATGAAATGGCATCTGCGGAGCTACTAACAGAAAAGCAAGCCAACGACGCAAAAGCAAAGTCATTGGGTGTTATGGCGAATGCGCATCGCTCAGCAAATCGTTATCCGTATTTTATGGATTTAGTAAAGCGACAACTCACGCAAGAATATCGTGAGGAAGATTTAACGTCTGAAGGGTTAAGTATTTTCACCACCATTGACACTCACATTCAAGATACACTTGAAAAAACAGTGAAAACGCAACTTGCACAGCTTGAAAAATTGCCGAATACGAAGGATTTGGAAGCTGCTGCGGTTGTGACGCGACGTGATAGCGGTGAAATTGCCGCATTGACAAGCGGGCGTGAAGTGGTGTCATCAGGCTTTAATCGCGCATTGGATGCGGTGCGTCCAATTGGCTCGTTAATTAAACCCGTTATCTATCTGACCGCGCTCAATAATCCCGAGAAGTATACGATTACCTCAATGGTAAGTGATAGCGAAATTGTCGTGCCAAACAAAGGCAGTGCAACGTGGATACCTAAAAATTACGATCATCGTGAGCATGGCATGGTGAGTTTACATAAGGCACTTGCCCATTCTTATAATTTGGCAACTGTTCGTGTTGGTATGGATGTGGGTGTGGATCATGTCATTGATACACTTAGGGAAATGGGTGTAACACGTGAAGTTGAAAGTTACCCTTCATTTCTTCTTGGCGCAGCGCAGCTCACGCCTATGGATGTGACGCAAATGTATCAAACGCTTGCGGGTGATGGCTTTTTAATGCATTTAAAGGGTATTCGTGCCGTTGTGGCGTCAGATGGTAAGCGTCTGCAGAGTTATCCGTTCGAGGTTAAGCAAGCTATTGATCCTTCCGTTACCTATATATTAAATACGATGCTCCAAGAAGTCATGACGGAGGGAACAGGTCATGCAGCCTACAACGTTTTTCCTAAAGAGTATGGATTAGTAGGTAAAACGGGTACAACAAATGATGCTAAAGACAGCTGGTTTGCAGGGTATTCGGGGGATTATTTATCTGTGGTTTGGGTTGGGCGCGACGATAATAAACCCGCAGGTTTGACTGGGGCAACAGGGGCATTGCCTGTTTGGCTGTCATTGATGAAGCAAATTTCTACTCAGCCAGTCAATTTGATTCCACCCGATAATATTACCATGGTCAATGTTGATGCAACGACTGGGCAACTGGCGAATGCAAGTTGTGGAGGTGCGCGTAGTTATCCTTATATTACCGGCTCGCAACCTAAAACAACGGCTGGTTGTGGTGGTGTTGGTGGAGCAGGTGGCGGTGGTTTTTATGTCCCACCAGAGTTGGGCAATGATATTTATACGCCCAATCCGATAAATGATGAGTTACCGACGAATTTTTAAATTATTTAATTCGATAAACTCACGGATTTGTTTTGCGATTTCACGTTCTTCTTGAGCGTGAATGAGCAAAATACGTGACGGACTATTTTTTGCGCTGGCATCAATATTATGTTGTAACTTTTGTTCGTTGAGATTTTTATCTAACACAAATCCGAGTCCATCTAAATTGTCTAAAATGCGTTGACGAATACGTGGCGCATTTTCTCCAATCCCACCTGTGAAAATAAGGGCGTCCACTTTGCCATTTAATACTGCGAAATACGAGCCGATATATTTTTGAATTCGATAACAAAAAAGGCTTAGTGCAAGTTCGCACATAACATCACCTTGATTAGCGTTTTCTAAAATGGTGCGCATGTCACTTTCACCGCAAATACCTTTTAATCCACTTTGTTTATTGAGTAGTTGATTGATTTCCTCAAATGTCTTTCCTTCTTTTGCTAAGGTGAGGGCAATCATCGGATCAATATCACCACAGCGACTTGCCATAATGAGGCCTTCTGTTGGTGAGAACCCCATTGATGTATCAATGCTCACG
>CAJBJW010000270.1 GCA_903953455.1 uncultured Pseudomonadota bacterium
TCAATTTAGATCTTGGGATATGGGCTTTTTTGGTAGTTTTGAGAATGAGAATTTCGAATTACTTGGTTTGACAGATTTTGATGAGCATCCAGCCGGTCAATTTTTCAAAACAAAGCTTACCCAATCACAAAAAGAGTTATTAGGTATTGCACATTAAGCCGTTTTCTGCTTGAAGTGAGATGGGTAAGTGTTTTATTTACGCTAATAAATGACTGATCGTTTTCATTGTTTCGTTGCTAAGTTGAAAATTTAATGTATCCAAATCTTGTTTCATGTGGCTAGTGGAGCAAGTGCCCGTTAAAGGAATAATGCCGCTTTGAATAAGAAACCGAAAAAATAATTGTGCTGGTGTCTTTTTAATGTCATCAGCTAACGACTGCATAACTGTGCTGGTGAGAATATGAGGATTGGCTGTTAGTGTCCAAAAACTTTGATAAGTGACGCCCTGTTCTATGCAAAATTGGCGTAAAGGTTTGTCATAGTGCGTGTCTTTATAAAATCGATTTTGAAGAATAGTGGGTTTCACTCTGACGGTATTAAACAATTTTTCAAATAATGCCAAATCATAGCAATTACTTATCCCAAGACGTTGTACACCGCCCATATTATGTAATCTTTCCATTTCATGCCAAGCATCAAGGGTAAGCTCAAAAGTAGGCAGGGGGGAATGAAGTAGAAGTGCGTCTAAATAGTCAGTTTGTAAATTATTTAGTGAGGTGTTGAATGATTGCTCGACTTGTAAGCTTAAAATGGCTTTTTTGTCATAGGGTACATTACTTGGGTCTTGACCGGAAAGTGGCGTGAATTTTGTCTGTAAATAGAGGGATGAACGATCTATTCCTTGCTCTTTTAATCGCGCTAGCGCAACCCCCACTCTTTTTTCATCGTAATGTTTTGGCTGACAAGCGGTATCGATTCCTCTAAATCCGATTTGAATGGCTTGCTCAACTAGCGTATCTGTTCGCTCTTTCTTCCACGCTGTTCCATAAAGAAGATTAGGCATGGTCGACTTAGACTCAATCATAACAAAGCTCCAAATATAAAATTTTAGATTATTTACCGTTTTTTTACTACGTAGGTAAAAGTACCATAAGATTTAAGATTGAGCTGTATTTTTTATTTATCACACTGCCTACCTTTAAGAAGTCATATTCTTAAGGTATTTTATAATCTTTCTTTGTTGCCATGTGTAGTAAGACAATTTTTAATGGGTTGATATTTTCAATGGCATGCGGGAGAATAATAAAAACTTTCATTTAAACGGTAATGCGGATGGCAAAGATATTAGTCATTGACGATGAAGATCAGTTACGTGATTTGTTGCAAAAATTATTGACACGTGAGGGCCATGAAATATGTATAGCGCATGATGGGGAAGAGGGGGTAGCGAATTTTCATCAATTCAACCCAGATTTAGTCATTACTGACATCATTATGCCAAAAAAAGATGGTATTGAAGTGATTACGGAACTGCATCAATCAAACCCTAAACTTCCGATTATCGTTATTTCTGGTGGTCGACGGGCAATGGCCGCAGGATTTAATTTGGATTCAGTTGAAATGTTAGGTGTTAGAGGTATTCTACAAAAACCGTTTACACATCAACAATTGCAAGAGGTCGTTAAACTTGCGTTAAGCTAATAAAGAAATTGATTTACAAACCAATAGTGATTAATCCCTTACAATAGATAAAAATTATAAATATTTATAAAAATTAATGAAAAAAATAACACTCATAGTCTTTTTAACGCTGTTTTCCTCAAACACATTTGCTGAATATCACGCGGAAGGTGAAATTATAGGATATGTCTCAAATAGCCTAGCGAAATATTTTCCAAGTCTTGTCAAAAATGAGCAAAAAATAGTACATTCGGTTAGGCAGAAAGATGGAAAAGTTTATAAAATGAGACGCATTTTTCAAGACTCTGAAGTTCAGTTGAATGGTCAAGGTGAATGCATTGTCCATCCAGGACATGAGCCGATTCTTTTAAGTCAAACAGAAGATGGTCATTATGAAGAACTTAATGTCAAATACATTAAGTTTTTATGTGTAAAAGAGTAATAAGGCGCTATGAATATTTGATTTTTTGAAATTAAATAGCGTTCAATCAAATGGTTAGTCGACTCACTTTTTAATGAGTCGACTATATATAAGTCAATGGTTTTATAAACTATCAAGCAAACCACTTTGCCGTTCAATATCTTGAACATAGCGCAAAATAGCACCTTCAATAGATTCAGGTATATCCATAAATTCCAAACCAATATGATCCTCAAACTCATTCGCCTCGGGATCTAGTAACGATCGGACAATTGAATTTACCGACATCACTTTAAAAGAAACGTATATTTTGAAATGTGGCAAATTAAGTAATTTGTCATGGTAAAAGGCACCGCTGGGTAAATAATAGGAAAATTCAGGATCAATATTGATAAGTTGACAGCCCGACATACTCACATTGACTAAATTGAAACGCATCACATTCGCTAATTTTGTACTTGGATGTGCTGGATGCGCCTCGAGTTCTTCTTCAAATTTTTGTCGTGCGATATTGGCTTTAATCTTAGAGGATGCCCCCATTTTAGAATAAGCGCGTTGCCAAGCTATTTTTTCATCAGCATATTGAGTTTGAATGTCCGCAATTAATTTTTGTTCAATTCGGGCAATTGCTAACGCGTAAGCCTGTTTTTTTTCTAACGAAGTCTCTTCACTAGGTTCAGTAAGGACAATTTCAATATTCGCCCCATCAAGAGCAGGACAAGCAACTCGATAATATTCACGTCGATTGTACCAATAAAGTTGATCGGGGATATTGATCATAAAACAATCACTTCCCTTATATTTACTTTTTCTTACATGATCAACATGAAAAGAAACCTGAATACCATTAAAAACAGTATTAAAGTGCGGATTTTTAATATTAACTAGTTTTTTGTTTAAATACTCGGAAGAGCCATAATCTAAAACAATGGTGCTTTCTTGGTGATTAATGGAGAGTAAAACGGTTAATAATGTTTCTTTACCGCCTAAGGACACTGATACATTGCATTTATTTTTGACGAGCATAGCGAGGTTGTTCACTATCATTGCTCGGTTGTGTATCATTGCAGAATCTTGAGACATTGTGCATCACCTCTTTTTAAAAATTTAAACTGACTTGATCAGTTGATGCAGTGAAATTAGCTGATAGTAATTTCACGAGTTCCCGATAGTAAAACAAACAGACTTTTACCGCGATTTTCTTCTGCTTTCCAGCGTACATTGCCAATTTGCACTTCTGTACCAACAAAAACACCTCTATCTACTACAATTCGTGCATTATCAGAGGCAGAAAAATTCTCCGATAATTCATCAATTTCCGTTTTGAGTTGTTTGATGTCAATTTTGAGTTTGCTGAGTGTTCGGTGCAATTTTGCAATCATTGTAGTCGTTGTTTTTTCAGGATGATCATCATAGAAGGCGAGAAGCGTGCCGATATATACAAGTTCATCTTGTTTTGCAATTAACTCCTCTTTCATATCGAGTATGCGTTTTTGGATATAAGGATTGATGCCGACTTGAATATGGGTTTTAAGGCCTGAACGCGCCCCTACTACAGCCGCTTTAAGTTGCAGTAATGCACAACTACTTCCGCCAATAATGGATGATTTATTACTACTATTTTTTGCACCCGCAAAAATTTTATTACCGGCCATTAATTCAGTATTTAACGCATATTTTGAAATGACGATATCATATCCTGCCTCAACATGATAATTTTCAACGAACTCAACAACCACCGAGCCACGAGCGACAATTTTTTGTATATTATTTACATTATTTTCATCGCTAGGCTGCTCTGAGCCTTGCACGCCGCTTTTAATAATAACATCCGCATTAGAAAATAATTGACTACTTCCCATTACGCCGCCTTTAATAGTTAAGCCACCCATTGATTTAACCGTTGCACTGATAACATTGCCGTGAATAATTACGTCTTCGAGTGCTTCAATAATCATGCCCTCTGCCACATCTCCCTTAACAACCACGGATCCATCAAAGTTCACATTCCCAGTTGAAAAATCGACTTTATCGAGCGTTAAGATTGAAGAGACGGTCATTCCATTTGGGACAGGGACAGGTTGACCAGTTACGGAGGAAAGTAATTGATTTTCGTCGTTAGGGTTAACGTAAACCCCCTTCATATCTTTAGAGAACGGAATATTCTCACCAATCTTTGGTTGAACTACTTCACCAAAAACGGTACAACCTTCTTTGCCTTGAATGGCGGGTATGCGCTGCATGACGACCGAATCTTTACGAACCACTGGAATTTCACCTAATTCACGGTAATTCGCAATACCATTTGCGTCAATTTTAGGTTTACGCTCATGGGTTTCGGGCATCATGCTTTTAAACTGAGAATCAATCCCATCGACTGCTCTAATACCTTCTGCTATCAAGAAATCAGTGCAAAAACCTTTTTCCATAATGTCTTCAAGTTTTTCAGTTTCCACTATTCCATAAGTAATTTCTTTTTCTTTGATAGCTTTTTGTATAGCCGAAACAGTAAGCGCTTTCCCACCATAATTGGGTGTTACGGTCAAACGTGCACGTAATTTATCGTCGGATATGGTGATTAATAAAGAGGCATCTCGACGTTCACCAATTTCACATTCAAATGCTTCTGCCTTCGGATCACTGTAGCGAACGATTAATTCCGCTATTGCGAGCTCATTTATAAATAAATACGCTAATCCGGCTTCTTCTATGCCTTTTCTAACGACGTCAATGGTGAGATTATCAAGCTTATCTGCGGAAGGCGTGAAAACAGCAAGTAATTTGCGCTCACTTTTACTTAACTTAAATTCTAAGCCATTTTGATTTGTCATTTCAGTATCATCTCGTTTTGTTTCATTATTTATTGCTACATTACTGATATTGTAATGGTTTGCATGTTTATGTTCTCTTTAATTTGAGCATTATTCGATTCGAATCATATTATCAAATTATTTATCCCTATAATTGTCAGTTATAAAATTACTTTTATATTAATGTCGCGTAGCTGTATTCATTTCATTTGCACAGGATTTAAATCGCAAAAGCACACGTTCACGTTCAATAGCATCATGACTATGGTAATAAAAATAATCATCTACGCTCCAAATGAAAATATGACTATCTTGAACCAATACCACATCGTTTCCGGTGAGCTGCCCTATTTGCATTTGCTCATAAACGCCTAAATCACACATCAAAGCGATAATCGTTTCATTCTCGCCTGTTATAAATGTTAATGTTTCAGATAAATTCTCAATCACGCTGCTATCCTTTATTGCATCCAATAGGAATTAACCATGACGTGCTCGTTTTTATTTCTTTAATGTAATCGGCTACAGGAATTTTTTCACCTGTTAGCGCTTCAATTTCGCGCACAGTAACAAGATAGTTATCCAGTTTATCGCGAGTCGCTTCATTTGAATTAGGGACTATCCATGCGATGGCTTGTTCATCTTGACCACTACCTCGCACAATAATTTTCCAAAAGGCATCGGGGGTTGTTATGCCATGTGATTTCACAAAAAAATCATCTTTAGGATTATTACCCCAAATCACCCCTCCAATGATGAGTAATTCAGAAATGTCACGATAACATTCGGTAATTTCTTCCGTTACTAGCCATGCACCCCGATTCATGTTAGCGGCTTGTGGCAGAATATTTGTCATATTATTTGTCGCTTTTATGGCTGAAGCGGACGAATCCAAATGATTTGCTGGCACTAGATGACCACGATCATAATGATGTCCATACGCACTAGCTGTCATTTGCTGGCAATTTTTGGGCACTTGGGAGTCGAGTGAAAATTTATTCGCACGCGGAAAATGTCCCGTGTCGTGTTGCGCGTTATATTGAAATTTAATTGCTCCGTGTCTTTGGCAGTCTAGCCATACACTAAAACCTTCGTAATCAACTTTTATTGTATTATTGTATAATTCACTATTATTCAACTGCTTACAGTTATTTTTCGGGTGGTTTTTACTCCCGTTTTTACAGTTTAGTTGACTGTTTTCGCACTTATTAATACCTTCGTTTTGCCCATTACAAGGTTGACTTATTGCAATATGACTAAATGAGATCAATATAAAAATGTATAAAATTTTAGTCATGAGCATTTTGATGTAGCACATTCATTAAAGTGAGGCTAGATTTTATCAAAATTACGCAGATCAATGATTAATTTATCTCATTTTACTGATGACTAAACTGACATAATAGACATCATGTGAACTTAACCATAAAATTATAACTACTTTTAAGACGGATTGAGTCAAAAATCAAGATTGATGATGACGCGATTAGTTTTTTGCAATAATGTGATAGATTTTTAGCATATCTGTTTTGCCTTTGAGTAAGCATTCACCGACTACTTCAGTTTGATAGTTATCTTGTACATAATGGTGAGTTAAATTACCGATGAGAATGCGACAAGGATGATCGCGTGTTGGCGTGGCGATAGTTTTATCAAAACTTTCAAGACGTGATGCTGTATTCACTGTGTCACCGATAACGGTGTATTCCATGCGCTGTGAACTACCAAAACTTCCTGCTACCACCGTCCCCGTAAAAATACCCGTGCGCATGGTGACCGTTGGAAGACCTTGTGCTTCCCATTTTTGATTGAGCTCGCCTAGTTTGTGACCGAATTCAATGGCGCAGGCAACCGCTTGTTTTGCATCGTTTGCTATAGCTTCTTCGGTTTCACGTTTAACGGGAACACCGAAAATAGCCATAATCGCATCACCGATATATTTATCAATCATGCCGCCGTGTGCCATCACTAATTGACTCATTTCTTCCATATATTCATTGAGCCAGTTCATTAATACTAATGGCTCCATGTGTTCTGAAATAGTTGTAAAATTAGATAAATCGGTAAATAAAATAGTTGCGGTTACCGTATCGGGTTGAATACCATCTTTACTGAAAAATTGTTCACGCACTTCCCATAAATGTGAAGCAACTTCTGCTGAAACGTGACGTTCAAATAATTTCATTAATTGACCACGTTCTGCTCGCGTTTGTGTGAAAAAATAAAACACACTGACAAACAAAGCACAAATCCAGCCAAGTAAGGGGGCAATGAGTGGTAACCACCATCCTTGATTGAGTAAGAAAATATTACTGCCTAGAAGGACAGTAAATTCAATTAACATTAAAACGAAGAAAAGGATGCCACCTCGATACAGCCCTGCAAATGAGCCAATTAAACACCAAAATAATAACCATCCATATTCTGCATTATCAGATATGGCGCGGAGAGGTTGTTTTTGTTTCGTCGCCATATTAAGAATTTGGCTAATAAAATAGCCATGATATTCAATTCCAAAGCGAGTAACTTCATTTGGTAAAAGCCAATAATCTTGAAGACTGGGCGCCATCGCACCAAATAATACGATTTTATTTTTTAATGCATCGGCCGGGACTTTATTATCAAGCAAATCCGATAAAGTATAAATACTAAATGACTGAGGTAGCGCGGGATAGTCGAGCATAATTTGGTATCCGCCTGTATCCGCCTCATGATACCCCCCAAAATTTGAATCAATTTTTGGAACACTTACGCCATTGATATTGAGTGTTTGCTGATCATCTAATTGAACAGCCATATTTTCATTAGCCAGATAGTAAACAGATAATAATAGCGGAAAAGAATAGTAGCTAGTGCCATTTACATCTGAAAACAAAAGACCTCGACGAGCAACACCATCGGGATCTTCAAGAATATTATTAAAGGCTGTTCGTCCAATACTTCCTTCTAGTGCAGCAGGTGCAGCAACAAAATTCTGTTTTTGATCACCGCCAAAAAATATCCAGACAATATTTTCATATTTTTTTAAAATATTACTTAAATTATCTGAACCAGGTGGCGTAGGGATATCTCTATATTTATCTACCCCTATCACTCGAGCACCTGCGTCTTCTACTTTTTGCAGAGCGTCAGCAAACACCTGATCAGAAAGAGGATGCCCAAAACGACGAATATCAGGTTCTGTTTCACTAATGATTACAATACGTTTATCAATCATTTCCAAAGGGCGCTCAGATAAAAATTTATCAAAAACGCGTAATTCTAAGCCCTCTACGAGATCAAGTGATTGCAGTCCAATAATGAGTAAAAACGAAACAAGTCCTAACGATACACAAACAACGATAGGATGATTTAGCCATCTATTATTTGCCACCTAGTGTAATTCCTGCTTGTTTTAAAAGATCCTGCACTTGAGATGATTTTTTTTCAGTAACATATTGCAGTGTATCGTACCAAAAACCAGCTTGCGCTAATTTAGCACCATCATTTAGGTCAATTGTGGTCGGATTTCTTCGAATAGGGACACTGATAAGAATATCTTTTCCGCGCTGTGTTGGATCAATGACCAGCGCAATTGACCAAAGATAGTCAGATCCTTCGGCTAGTTGTGCATTGAAGCTATTGAGTTTAATGGTTTGAATGCCGGCTTTTGTCACTGGGGGCAATGTTTCTTCTGCAATAACTTCACCGGTACTTTCGACAGAAAGTGAGAATTCAACGCTATAAGGCGCCGCTTCAGAAACGTACCAGTATAAATTAGGAGATGCCTGCGCAGTTAATCCCACTTGCCCAGTTGGCACCAATGCTTGAAGTTGAATTGACGTATTACTAATGCCTCGTGTTCCTCCGCCTCGTTGCGTGGTGGGTGCGCCAGTTGTTGGCGGTTTAAATAGAATAGGGGCGTCAGCTATAACTGCTGTTGATAAGAAAAAGCTAGATAGTAAAAGTATAATTTTAGACATGGCTTTTTTAAGTGTTAGTATTGAATAAATAAAACCATTTTAATTTAATGGCTAATAATTAAAACACTATGTTTTTTATATTCATAGTGTGGGGTTTTTCGCTATTCTGATACTGACATTTCATTCTGTCAAATATTACGTTTTGAATAGCATAAAAATAATATTGCTTTCAATACTGGAAGTGACGAAATCATAGTAAACTGTTAAAAAAAGAAAGTTTCATTGCAAATGTGATGTGCAGTTTCAACAGAATTGTGATCTGAATACCCTGAACTTAATGTGTTATTGATTGATTTAAGCGTTAAGATTTGGAATAAGGTTGCATTGCTATGCGTCTATAAAATGTGATTCATAGCTAGAAAATGCTTTTATTGATTTTAAATTGCTGATTTTATTTTCAGCGAAGGAGTAGGGCGAGTAATGAAAAAATCTATTTTGATGATTGCATTTTGTGGTTTTATTTTAGTAGGTCTATCCTATGAAATAATGAATGATAAACATGAATCCATCTCCAACGACGAGAATATAAAGCAAGCTCAAGAGCAAGTCGCGCAGAAACAAGTTATTGAAGAGGTTGAAAGTCAGATTAAACCCAGTATTGCAGATGAAAATTCTGATGAATTCATTGATAACAAAAATGGAACGGTAACATTTAAAAACAACGGTTTGATGTGGCAGCGTTGCGCTGTCGGTCAAGTTTGGAATGGACTTACTTGCGATGGGGATGCGGAAAAATTCACATGGTATAGCGCAATGAAATTAACAAGTCATTTTGCGGGCTATGATAATTGGCGATTACCCACACAAATAGAATTAATGACGCTTGTACTTTGCGTTGATGGGCAATATGACACGAAAAAAGCCAAGTGTATAAATAACGCACCAGTGGAAAAACCTAACATTAATACAATATTATTTTCCAATACGCAAAGTTTGTGGTTTTGGACGTCTTCACCCTATGTTTATAGCAATCATTACGCTTGGTATGTTGATTTTAATCAAGGTCATACCAATTACAATGATAAAAATGCTTATATGAATGTTCGTTTGGTTAGATAACGCAGATATCATGCACATTTGAAATTATATTTTCAAAATACAATCAACTATCGCGTCATATATTAACATTCATGCCTTCCACACTAGTCTGCGCCGCTTTAGGCATAATCTCTTTTTCAAAATTTAGCTATAATATTTAAACTCATTTATAATGTGGTATTAATGTCGCAATAAGTTTGTATTTATTTCTGAATAATGAATGCTTTTTACATGGTTAATGAAAATAAACCCTCTTAAAGTTAGATATTTAGATTAAATAATAAGAAATTAGTGGCTTATCGTGTACTTAAATTAAAGTATATTTCATATTCAAGAGAGGGATGATCATGCGTTTAACAAGTCGAAGTCGCTATGCAGTAACGGCTATGTTGGATTTAGCAATAAATACGAAAGAAGAAGACACAATCACATTGGCGGTCATTGCTAGTAGGCATGAAATTTCATTGTCGTACCTAGAACAGTTATTTGCACTTTTACGTAAAGCAAATTTGGTCGTCGGGGTACGTGGACCGGGTGGTGGATATAAACTACATAGATCTGCAGAAAAAATAACGATTTCTATGATTATTCATGCCGTCAATGAGCCAATTGATTCAACTAACTGTGGGGGAAAAGCCGATTGTCTCCATGATGGTCCTTGTATAGCTCATTATTTATGGATGGATTTGAATGATGAGGTTGAAGGCTATTTCTCAAAAATTACACTTGCTGATGCAATAGCGCAACGCGATGAAGTGCGTAAGATGAAAAAAGATAATGAACATACCTTGGTTTTTAAACAAATAATTCAAAATAGCTAATCAATTGCTGTTACATAGTCATTTTCTGAAAAGTTTAGAAAATAGGGGTTATTAAAATTTTACCATTCTCGTATCTTACTCATTCCTAAATGCCAATACGTAAATAACAGATTAAAAAAATTTTATAAAACAAAAAGTTAAATCGGTCTGGGAAATTTTACAAATGAACACGGTATTTGGAGGGGGACGCATTATGGATTGGTCAGTTGGTGAGAAATTGCTTTGTATTTGTTGATGTTAGGAAAAGAAATTCGAGTTCGAGGCATTGTTCAAGGTGTTGGTTTTAGACCAGCTATTTGGCATCTTGCCAAAAAATTTCAGTTGACCGGTGAAGTATGGAACGATGGACTAGGTGTTGTCATTCAAGTCGTAGGAGATAAAGATAACATTAATGCCTTTATAGACCAAATTCCACTTCAACTTCCTCCGCTTGCAAAAGTGAACAGTATCGAGGTTCAAGCATTTCTTCAAAAACGCCACATAGAAGGCTTTCACATTGTTGCTAGTCAACATAATCGCATTGAAACATCTATCGCTGCTGATGCGGCGACTTGCAAAGATTGTTTAGCAGACATTGCTGATCCACATAATCGTCGTTATCGCTACCCATTTACGAATTGTACACATTGTGGTCCACGTCTATCGATAATCCAAGATCTACCTTACGATCGCGCCAATACGAGCATGGCCACATTTACCATGTGCTCGCCATGCCAACAAGAATATGAGGATCCAAGCAATCGACGTTTTCATGCGCAGGCTAATTGTTGTTCGAGTTGTGGGCCCAAAGTGTGGCTAGAAGATAACAAAGGGCAACCATTAGTGTGTGGCGATATGTTTAAACATGCTGCTGAATTGATTAAAAATGGCTATATCGTTGCTATTAAAGGCATTGGCGGTTTTCATCTTGCTTGTCTTGCGACGGATGAAAATGCAGTCAGCAGACTACGTGAAAGAAAACACCGCTACACTAAACCATTTGCTTTGATGGCGAGGGATGAAGAAGTCATTTCTCGTTATGCATATATCAGTGAATTAGAAAAAAAAGCGTTGCATGATAAAAGTGCGCCAATTGTATTACTTACGGCGCAAGGCAATGATTTAGCATCAAACATTGCTCTAAACGATAACAAATTCGGTTTTATCCTACCTTATACTCCGCTACACACTTTATTATTGCAGTATTTTGATATGCCTATTGTTTTTACATCAGGCAATATCAGTGATGAATCTCAATGTATAGATAATCATGATGCACGCGACAAACTCGCTACTATTGCTGATTTCTTCCTTTTTCACGACCGAGATATTATTAATCGACTTGACGATTCAATCCTTCGAGAAATGGCAGGTAATATAAATATACTGCGTCGTGGACGTGGTTATGCACCCGAAAGTCTTTCTTTACCTCCCGGTTTTGAGAATGCAAATAATGTGTTAGCTATGGGGGCGGAACTTAAAAACAGTTTTTGTTTAATACAAAATGGCAAAGCTATCGTTTCCCCGTATATTGGGGATTTAGAAAAAGCCACAGTTCAACATGATTATCGTCACGCGATTGATTTTTATAAAAAATTATACCAATTTAAACCTAAAATCATTGCAACTGACTATCATGTAAACTATTTATCTACGCAATATGGCCAGTTATTGGCTGAATTTGACGAGTTGTCAGTCATTCAAGTTCAGCATCATCATGCACATTTAGCCGCATGTTTAGCAGAATGGAATATACCTATGAATGCTCCACCTATGTTAGCAGCCATTTTTGATGGTTTGGGCGTAAATAGTGATAATACGTTATGGGGTGGGGAGTTTTTAGTGGGAGATTATCAATCGTTTAGGCGACTAGGGCATTTTCAAAATATTGCTTTACCTGGTGGTACACAAGCCATGCGAGAACCTTGGCGAAATACCTATGCACAATTACAGCATTATTTTGATATGGATCTATTACTGACCGATTATTCTGATTTAAAAATTATTGAGCTGCTGAAAACAAAGCCTTTAGCGACTTTAGAAAAAATGATTCTCCAAAATATTAATTCGCCATTGAGCAGTTCTTGTGGACGCTGGTTTGATGCATTTGCCGCTGTACTGGGTTTACATAGTGAAAAAATTCAATATGAAGGTGAGGCAGCAATGGCACTTGAAGTGCTTGCTACAACAGTATTTTCGAGTGAGCAATCTTATTTACGTGCGTGGGCAATTGAAGACAATGAACACTTGTTAGTGTTAAATTGGAAGGGGCTATGGAGGGCAGTTCTGAGCGATCTCAGAAATGGCGTTGATAAAGCGAATATTGCCGCACGTATTCATCATAGTCTTGTTGATGCAACCGTTGAGGTTTTAACTACGCTTAGTCTTAAAACTGGTATAGATAATATCGTTTTAAGTGGTGGTGTATTTCAAAATAAATTGATATTGGAATCGGTTTCTTTGAAATTGCGGCAATGTAATAAAAACGTATTCTATCCTAAATATTATCCAATGAATGATGGTGGTTTAGCATTAGGGCAAGCTGTTATTGCTACGGCATTAGGTATTCATTAATCAAAATACTCAATAATGTATAA
>CAJBJW010000271.1 GCA_903953455.1 uncultured Pseudomonadota bacterium
AAAATAGCCATCAAGTTAACACCCACAATTTTGATTATTTGGGTTTCCAACCTAATTCTCAAAGGCATCGCCCGATTACTGGAATTTGAATTTGATTTAGAAAATCGCAAATTTCATGTTAAAACACAACTGTATGGGGAAATTGATACGATTGATGTGTGGGTAGAAGATTTTATGATTAACACTGACGGTGAATCGTATGAATTTTTAATTCGTCAAGCGCATTCTGACCGCCCATGGTTAACAAATATCCTTGCACTGATTGTAGGCAAATCATGGAGAATTCCCATTATCCCTCAATTGGCATCACACATGGGATTATTTGCAGAATTATTGAAAGCGCCTATTCGTGCGCACGATACGCATTTTGATCCACAATTACTTGTTAACGATAGTGAATGAATACAAAATTCAAGCACGTTAATCGCTAACTAAAGACGCAAAAAACGTTACTAATAAAAAAGCACCTCCGTTATTTAAAATAAGGGGGTGCAACGTAAATTGATAAACTAAAAGAATGTTTTCACGACTCCGTAATCTTTTCAAACGTTCAATATCTTGCCCATAAGAAATGTATCTTATGCATCCAAAAATAGTAAAGCCCTTTCAAGTCTTTACTCGCCAATAGCTCTATCTGCTCTTAAAGCACTCCAACCTTCCGTCACGCGAAATACGAGATAAGCAACTGTGCCGATAATCGCAATCAAACTGATTACTGAACCAAACGTCATGCCGCCAATGGAAAATCCAGCAATCGTGATCCATGCCGTTTTGATTTGCCAATCGAAATGAGACTCAAGCCATGTACCCTGTACATCATTTCTATGTAAAAAGTTAAGCGCAACGCCAACTAACATTGGAAGTCCCGCCAGTAAAATACTGCATATTTGTAGAAAATAAATTGATGCGGTCACTTTTTTAATCGCTGCGTGTTCTTCTGTTTGAGTATTCATGATAATTCCTTTGGTGTATTAATGATTGCATTTAACATCGAGTCAGACGACGCGAATATCTTCATTTTCGATTTTATCGATTTGATGGTCACTATTTATAACTCTTTGTCTTCAGAATGGTTTTGACTTTCAGTTGCCTTAAAACCCACTACAAATCCATTGCGAAGTTGCTCAACATTCGTTTGCATTTCATACAACTGAATTTTGTCGCGGACAATCCCTAATATATTCTGCTGATACATATCAGGAAGGTTAATGAAGCATTGAATCAATTCTTGCATCTCTTCTTTATTACACATAATAACCATCCCTGCTTTTAGATTAATGAAGTTAATGGCAAGCATACCCTTATAAAATATTAAATCCACCAAACCGAACTAGGCAAAATACTCATAATACTGTGTATGATTCATTGCGTGATTACGCTATATTTTCAAACAGATATTAAGACGTACATAATAACTTTAAATATGTTAAGGTTTACCTACCATGTGTGTTAAATAAACATGTGTTCAACGTTTTATGTGATTTATGAAGTGGTTCTGTGAAAGGTGTACTTATGTTAATTAATGAAAAGATACGCTTTATGAGACAGCAGAAAGGCTGGTCGCAAGAAGAAATGGCACATCGACTCAGTATGTCGCCAAATGGTTATGGCAATATTGAACGAGGCTACACTAATCTGAGTTTGCCAAAACTGAAAAAAATTGCTGCGTTATTTGATGAAAATCTAAAGGAATTGTTTGGTTCAGATGACAAAAATATTTTTAATTCAATAGGCGACAACAACACGGGTATACAGGCGAATCAGAATTTTTGTTCGCTATTTTCTGATACAAACCAATGTACAAAAAATATACAAGTTGAAAGTAATCTTGAAAAACAGATACTAATCAATGCACAACAAAGCAGAGAAATTAAAATGTTACGGCAGATTAATGAGCTCTTAGTAGAAAAAGAGGATAGACATAATACGGAACAACTCGTAGGCGACAAAGGCATCGCCTACGAAAAGATGAAATAATTAATCCACAATAAACAAGTTTGACGCGCCGGTTTCAGCCGATGACGCCCCTAAACGGAAATGTCCAAACATTTCACGTCCCATACCCATGTGATGATTACGTGCAGTATTGGGGACTGGAACACGCGCATTAAATTCATCATTATCCATTAATACGTTAATATCACCGGTTTGCAAATTAAGTGAAATAATATCGCCATTATGCACTTTCGCAAGTGGACCACCCATTTCACATTCAGGGCACAAATGAATGACAGAGGGTACTTTTCCTGATGCGCCAGACATGCGACCATCCGTAATTAATGCAACTTTAAATCCTTTATCTTGCAAAACACCCATGGGTGGTGTGAGTTTATGTAATTCAGGCATTCCGTTTGCGCGTGGACCTTGAAAACGAATGACAGCAACAAAATCTTTTTCAAGCTCACCGCGTCTAAATGCCGCGAGGAAATCCTCTTGATCATCAAAGACCACCGCAGGTGCTTCAACGATTTGGTGATCGGCTGATACAGCAGATAATTTCGACACGCCACGCCCTAAATTACCTTGCATCACATGTAAACCACCGCTTGCTGCAAAGGGTTTTTCGACTGTACTCAATACGGTTAAATCTAATGGTTTAGCGGGCACAGGCTCCCACACTAATTTGTTATCAATTAAGCGAGGTTCTTGGCAATAATTTGACATCCCACGTTTATTGGCAACACCAATCGTATCTTCGTGCATTAAGCCATTATTTAACAATTCGTTAATTAACACGCCCATTCCACCTGCTGCATGGAAATGATTTACGTCAGCCGATCCGTTTGGATAAACTTTAGCAAGCAATGGAATCACTTTTGACAAACGATCAAAATCGTCCCAGTTCAAATTAATGCCCGATGCACGTGCAATCGCAACTAAGTGCATGGTGTGATTGGTAGAGCCGCCCGTTGCAAGCAAACCAATGACCGCATTAACAATCGCTTTTTCATCAATCACATACGCAAGAGGGCGGTAATCATCGCCCAAATCAGTGAACTTGAGAATTTGACGCGCCGCTTCTCTTGTTAATTCATCACGCAGTGGTGTGTTTGGGTTCACAAATGAGCTACATGGTAAATGCAAACCAAGCATTTCCATCATCATTTGATTTGTATTCGCTGTACCGTAGAACGTACAAGTCCCCGCGCTGTGATAAGCAGAAGATTCAGCTGCTAATAATTCTTCACGACCGATTTGACCTAACGCATATTTTTGACGTGCTTGGGCTTTTTCTTTATTGGAAAGGCCGCTTGGCATGGGTCCAGCAGGTACAAAAATTGCTGGCAAATGACCAAAACTCAATGCACCAATCAAAAGTCCAGGGACAATTTTGTCACATACGCCCAAATATAAACCACCATCGAACATATTATGACTCATACCAATCGCTGTCGTCATCGCAATTAAATCACGGCTAAATAGCGACAACTCCATGCCCGCTTGACCTTGGGTAATCCCGTCACACATAGCAGGAACACCACACGCCACTTGAGCAACGCCTCCTTCTTTACGAATGGTTTCTTTAATCAAATCTGGCGTATCTTTATAGGGTTGATGCGCTGAAAGCATATCGTTATAGGATGTCACAATCGCAATGTTAGCTTTGCTTTCAGCGGTTAAATCTGCTTTTTCATCATCGCTACACGCTGCAAATCCGTGTGCTAAATTCGCACATCCCATTCCAGCACGTTGTGGTTTTTTCTTTGAATAAGTATCGACGTGTTTTAAATAAGCCGAGCGCGTCCCATAGCTTCGCTCGATAATTTCATTCGTCACACTTTGAATAATTGGGTTCATAGTTGTTTACTCTCTTTTTTAGTTTTCATTATTTTTTAATACGACAAAAATTAATCTTCCCAAGTACGGCCATCACGCGCTAAAAGTGCATCAGCTGAATTGGGCCCCCATGTTCCTGCGGGATAAGGTTTTGGTGTATCGCTTATTTTTTCCCATGCGCGTTGAATAGAATCCACCCAAGTCCACGCTTGTTCTGTTTCTTCACGGCTAATAAATAACGTATTATTGCCACGCATCGACTCAAGCAATAAACGCTCATAGCCACCCGACACGTGTTTTTTGTCTTGATTTAAAAAGCTTAAATCTAATTTATTTTTTTGCAGACGAATCGAACCATCAATTCCGGGCACTTTGTTTAAAATTTCAATTTCCACGCCTTCTTTTGGCTGTAAATGAATAATCAATTTATTCGGTGGCAAATCATAAAAACTGTCTTTGAAAATATTGTGTGGTAATTGTTTAAAGTAAACAACAATTTCAGTTCGCTTATAACTCATGCGTTTACCAGTGCGCAAATAGAACGGCACACCCGCCCAACGCCAGTTATCAATATCCACGCGCATCGCCACAAAACTTTCCGTTGTACTTTGCGTATTGGCGCCCTCTTCTTCTAAATACCCAACCACTTCCTTGCCTTTGATATAACCTGCTGCATATTGTCCACGCACGGTGCGCTTGCCGACGTTGTAATCTTCAATTGGACGGAGTGCTTGCAACACTTTGATTTTTTCATTATGAATGCTTTGCGCTTCCAAATTAACCGGCGGTTCCATCGCAATAAAGGTCAAAATCTGAAGCAAATGGTTTTGCAACATATCACGCAATTGACCGGAATGGTCAAAATAATCCCAACGCCCTTCAATACCGACTTCTTCGGCGACCGTAATTTGAATATGATCAATCGTGCTGTGGCTCCAATTGGTCGTAAAAATTGAATTCGCAAAACGCAGCGCGAGTAAATTCAACACCGTTTCTTTACCTAAATAATGATCGATACGGTAAATTTGCGATTCTTGGAAAACACTTTGCACGGTATCGTTAATGACTTGTGAAGAGGCTAAATCGTGACCGATAGGCTTTTCCATTACAATACGCGCGTCTTTTGTGACTAATTTTGCTTTTTTCAAGCCATTACAAATATTACTAAATAAAAATGGCGGAATCGCAAGATAGCTCACCGTGATGCGATTTTTTTGATCGAGAACAGCGCCTAATTTTTTAAATTCATCTAAATTGCTAATATCTAGCTGCAAATAATTAAAACGCGCAGACAATCTCGCCCAAACAACTTCATCAAGTGATTCATTCAAAAATTCTAGCAAACTTTTATGCGCAATTTGTGTAAAACTCTCACGTGTTTCAGGCAGACGATCAACGGCAATAATTTGCGTTTGCGGCTCAAGCAAATTGGATTTATCAAGTTGATATAAAGACATCAACAATTTACGTCGCGATAAATCGCCTAGACCGCCAAAAATAACCAAATCACAGGGTTTATATTTTTTTTCGCTCATAATAGTTAGTAAGGTTAATTGAATGAAAAATGAAAAAAGTACGCCATTCCCATAGCGTCACTTATTTGCGATTAACGTGTATTATCGCAGAATTTACACGATGTTACAGCGCTAACGTTTACAATGTGCATTATGTTTCTTTTTAAATGACCTAAAAAATTATGACATCTCCCTTAATTCTTGTTGATGGTTCCTCATTTCTCTTTCGTGCTTATCACGCTATTCCTCCGCTCACAAACGCAAAAGGAGAGCCCACGAATGCCATTTATGGCGTGTCCAATATGCTACGAAAGTTGCTTACTGACTATAATCCCACGCATGTTGCCGTCGTTTTTGATAGCAAAACAAAAACCTTTCGCCACGAATTATCACCCGTATACAAAGCGAACCGCACAGAGATGCCGTCTGATTTAGGCTGTCAAATTAAGCCACTCCACGCGCTCATTCGCGCCATGGGCATTCCGCTCATTAGTGCATCAGGCGTGGAAGCGGATGATGTTTTAGGTGTTCTCGCCTGTTATGCCAAAACGCAAGGGCATCATGTCATCATCGCCACAAGCGATAAAGATATGGCGCAACTCGTCAACGAACACATTA
>CAJBJW010000272.1 GCA_903953455.1 uncultured Pseudomonadota bacterium
TAGTTACACACTGTGCGGGTGGTTTTGGCGTTGGTTTGGGTGGGGTGCACTGCCGTAATTTCCTATTTTATTTGGTCTAAATTATCGTAATTACGATTTTACTTTCGGCTTTTCAAAGCCATAATTTTGTCTGTCTGTCTGTCTGTCTGTCTGTCTGTCTGTCTGTCTTTATATTTAATAACCGTATTTTGTTAAAAACTTATATTTAGTATTGATTTATATGCTGATTTAGTTTTAGATATGCGCTGTTTTTTTTATTATTCTTCTACTCAAACCTATTATCTAATACAAAGGCCGAATGTTTACTTTTGATAATAACAACGAATATGTCTTAACTCAGCAAGACATTATTGTGACTAAAACTGATTTAAAAGGTTTTATTACCTATGTAAATGACGATTTGTTGCGAATTACCGGTTTCAGTGAACAAGAATTAATTGGTGAAAGGCATAATATTTTCAGACATGACGATATGCCAGCTGAAGTGTTTAAGGATTTGTGGCGTACGATTTTAAGTGAATGTACATGGCGGGGGGTAATTAAGAACAAAACAAAAGAGGGTGGATTTTATTGGGTACACGCTGATGTTACGCCCCTTTATGAAAATAAAGCCCTAGTGGGATTTATGTCAGTTCGTATTAAGCCCTCAAGTGAAGAAATTCAACATGCCCAAATGCTTTATGTGCAAATGAACGCAGGCATTTTTACAAGCAAATTGAATTATGGCGACATAGTGAAAAATGCTGTTGGGACTGATTTACGACGTAAGTTTGATGATGTGAAAATTTCAACTAAATTTAGTGGTTTAGTTGCTATAAGCGTATTTTCAATTATGTTGCTTGCTGCTTTAGATCATAGCGCGTTAAATAGATTAAAGGACACGCTTGAGCAAATTCGAACTAATTCACATGAGATAAATTTAGAATATGAAGCAAAAATCAAATCGCTTGAACAAAAACTGGCTGTTTATGAACCTCAAAACAGACTTGATATAGCTAATTTACATAAACGTACGTCATCAAATGAACAATTTCATCAAATTAAAACTCATTCAAATCAAGTGCTAAGTGATTTGCAAAATAGGAATATGTTCATTGTATTAGTGGTGCTAGTTGTTTTGGTTTCACTGTATGAGTTGATTATTCGCAGCATCGTCAATCCTTTAAAGGAAGCACAAGAAGGCTTACGAGAACTCTCAAACGGCGTATATCAAATTCCAATTCATTATCGCTCAAAAAATGAATTGGGCAAAATGATGGAGGCGTTGCGAACAACTGCTATCCGTTTGGGTTTTGCTGTAGCAAACGAAAAGAAAATTAATGCTGAAATAATCAAAGCACATGAAAAAAATCACGCGTTAAATGCTCAAATTAACCAACTACAACGTATAGAAAGTATTGGTCGCATGACAGCCGGTTTAGCTCATAATTTCAATAATATACTAGGAGCTATTATTGGTTATAACCAGCTGAATTTATATACGGCTGAAGATTGTAAAGATGAAAGTATCAAGCAAGAAATATATGAAAACGCAGAACAAATTCAAACAGCGAGTAAGCGTGCAGTTGAATTGGTAAAGCATATGATGAGTTATACAAATCAAAATTCAGAAAATTATTTTGAATTGGACGTTAAGCCTGCTTCAGAAGTGATTCAAGAAGTAATGGAGCTAATGCTACCAAGTTTAACGAGTTTATTTCAAATTCATACTGATATAGATAACGAACTTATAATTGAAATTGAAACAAATAAATTACATCAAATTTTAATCAACTTGATTATGAATGCACGGGATGCGATGGAAGGGCGTGGAATTATCAATGTGACGTTAAAGAAAATATCAGCAGATAACTTGTTATGTAACGCGTGTTTAGACA